>ONVT01000170.1 GCA_900321365.1 uncultured Eubacteriales bacterium
GCACAGCTCATGCCACTTGTCAAGCTCGCCCTCAGCACGCGGTACGCAGCTGGAAACAGTGTCCATGGTCATGATCAGAAGGCCGGTATCATCCTTGTCAACCAGACCGTTGTCGATCGCGTAGTTCGCGATCCACTCGCCGTTCGCGGCACCGATGTTGTACGCGTCGATTCCTACCCACGGAGCGATCTTCTCGCTGTCAACTTCCAGAGCGTCGTCAGCAGCGACGATCGGGATTCCGGCTTCTTCGCACTTGTCAACAGCAGCCTGGGACAGGGTCTGGTCCGGGATACAGGTGACAATACCGATCGCATTGTTCGCAATCGCGTTGTCGATGTCCTTCAGGTACTCTTCCGGGCTCATCTTTGCGTCGACGAAGATGAACTCGCCGCCATCAGCCTCAACCTTTGCCTTCGCGGCTTCGCCCTCGTCGATGAACCAGGTCTGGTCACCGGCTTTGTAGATGCCGTATACGGTGCCGCCGGCGAAATCATAGAGGCTCTCTTCCGCCTCGGTCTCGCCCGCAAATGCAGCCATTCCCATCGCCATCAGGGAAGCCATCGTAAGTGCCATGACCTTCATTGCTCTTTTCTTCATTGCTTTTTCCTCCTTGCAAATGAATTGAATAGTTGCTATCTGCTGCGGCGGGTGATTCCATCCGCCGCAGGGATTTCCTTAATTGGTTCTTCAGGTGTTTTCCTCAGCTGTCACTGAAACTGTCTTTTTACGGATTCTGTAAAAACAGTCTGAGTCAGGCGTTCTTCATGGAAGCCTCAAGCAGAGCCTTCTGTCTTCTCGTCTCACGGATGTAGTCGGATGTGAGCGCGAACAGGAGCAGGGCGCCTCTTGCCACGTACTGCCAGAAGGTATCGACGTTGACCATGATCAGGCCGGTATTGAAGGCCTGGATCAGGATGATGCCCAGCGCGGTTCCGAACATGGATCCGACGCCTCCGGCAAATGACGTTCCGCCCAGGATAACTGCCGTGATGGAGTCGAACTCAAGGTTTACATTCGCGGCGGGCTGCCCGGCGTTCATGCGGGCCGCGAACAGCATGCCGCCCAGGGCGGTGAGCATGGCGATCATAATGAAGCAGGTTCTCACGATCCGCTTCGGATTCAGGCCGGCAAGGCGGGCCGCCTCGGCGCTGCCGCCGATCGCATACACGCTGCGCCCGAACCGGGTTCTCGCAAGAATGAATCCGAAGAGAACGATACAGATGATCATCACCCAGACCGGGATCGGAAGCGGGCCGATCCGGAAGGTTCCCAGCTTGTTGAATGCCTGGTTCGTGATCGCGACGGGCTTTCCGCCGCAGATGATGTAGGCGAATCCTCTGATGATCGTCTGGGAAACCAGCGTCGCGATAAATGCCTCGATCCGGATCTGGTTGACCATCCAGGAGTTGAACAGTCCGACAACCGCGCCCGCCGCGAGTGTGATGATCATGGCGACCACAATCGGGAATCCCTTGTTAAGCATGATCGCGCAGAGGACTCCGCAGAAAGCAGCTAAAGAACCCGGAGAGAGGTCGTTCTGCTTTGCGATGATCAGGTAAGTATGCCCGATGGCAACCATGCCGACCAGTGAGGATGCTACAAGAATGTTGACCATGTTCTGGAAGCTGAAAAAGTTCTTGTTCAGAAATGTGAACAATGCACAGACCGCGATGATCGCGACGATCAGGACGATCTTGTCGCCTCCTATGATTGAGCCAATCTTCCTTTTCTCATTCATGGTGTTATTCCTCCATACCAAGTGCAAGCAGCTTGTCTTCGGTTGCCTCGGACGCCATCATCTCCCCCGACTTTTCAAGGGCCCTCATGACGATGATCCGGTCGCTGAGTCCGATTACCTCCGGAAGCTCGGACGAGATCAGGATCACGCCCAGTCCTTCCTTCGCGAACCGGCAGATCATCTCGTAGAACTCACTCTTTGCCCCGACGTCGATTCCCTTGGTCGGTTCATCCAGGATCAGTACCTTCGGTTTCGTGGCGACCGCCCTGGCGACGATGCATTTCTGCTGGTTGCCGCCGGACAGTTCCAGAACCTTCTTGTCCATGGAGGGAGTCTTGATGGCGAATTCATCGATTCCCCTCTGCGCCATCTCCCTCTCTTTCTGCGTGCTGATGATCCCCAGAGAATTCGAATTCTGATCCAGGGAAGCGATATCGATGTTCCCGGCTACGTCCAGGTTCCCGAGCAGTCCCTGAAGCTTCCGGTCCTCCGGCACCAGCATGATTCCGTTCTTCATCGCTTCCTTCGGGGAGCGGTTCTCGATCTTCTTTCCGTTCATCGTGACAGTGCCGGTCTTGCGTTTGTCGGCGCCGATGATCGCTCTCATGAGTTCGGTTCTTCCCGCTCCGACCAGGCCGGAGAAGCCCAGGACCTCACCTTTGTGAAGCTGGAAGGAAACCGGCTTCACATAATCGGACGAGACATTGTCCACGTCCAGAAGCACGTCCCCGATCTCTTTGTCTTTATCGAGAGAGGCATAGATATCGCCGAGGTCTCTTCCGACCATCCGCTTGATCAGCTCCGCGTCCGTCACTTTCGCGGTTTCATAGATCCCGACGTGACGCCCGTCCTTGAAGATCGCGACCTTGTCCGCAATCTGCCTCAGCTCGCTCATCCGGTGGGAGACATACAGGACAACCTTTCCCTCATCCCTCAGCTTGCGGATGATGTCGAACAGACTGGAGATCTCCGCATCCGAGAGGGAGGCGGTCGGCTCGTCAAATGCGATGACCCTCAGGTTCTCCCTGCTGTATGCTTTCATGATCTCGACCATCTGCTGATAGGCGATGGAGAGGTTCTTCACCTTCTCGGTCGGCCTGATCGGCAGTCCGAAGTCATCGATGATCTTCTGTGCCATCCTGTTGGCCTGGGAAGTGTTGATCACTCCAAAGCGGCCGGAAGGCATCCTGCCGAGATATATATTTTCCGCGACACTCAGCTCCAGGAGAATCTGACGTTCCTGATAAATGATGCTGACACCGTCCTCGATCGCCTGATGGGGTGACCGGAAGTGCTTCTCCTCTCCATCCAGGAGATAGGTGCCGCTCGTAGGCTGGTAGTCTCCGTTGAGAGTCTTCAGCAGCGTCGACTTCCCGGCTCCGTTCTCTCCGAGGAAGGCAAGAACTTCGCCGCCGAACGCCTGGAAGCTGACATCATCCAGCGCCTTGACGCCCGGGAAATACTTCGAAATGTGCTGAAACTCAAGAACAGTTCCCATTTCGTACCCTCCTGTTACAGTGATTGCTTCATGTTTTCCAATGTATACGGTATCAGATTGCGGCGCACAATTCATTAATCAGAATTGCTATCGTGTTTCGATTTCTTGCTCTGTTCCGGGCCTGCCGACCTCGCGGCTGAGGGACCGCCTCCGCGAGCCACCACAGCCCGCTCCCGCCAGGCTAACTGCTAACTCCGACTAA
This sequence comes from uncultured Eubacteriales bacterium, assembly GCA_900321365.1. The sequence goes on from ONVT01000170.1 coordinate 3,439, forward strand.
GC
>ONVT01000048.1 GCA_900321365.1 uncultured Eubacteriales bacterium
ACGCCGGACAAACTCGATCGCAATCTTCTGCGACTCCTCCCGCACATGCTCAACGGACTTTCCGTGATAGTCATCCGTGTAGCGCAGCGCAATCTCAATCTGCTCGGACAGATTGATGAGGATGTCATCCGTGACCGTACTGATCGAGGCATCGATATTGAAGATTCGCTGCTTCATGTTCGGATCGCGGTAATAACCGGGATATACTATCTGAAACAGTTCCCCGATCACTTTCACGATCACGTCCCGGTCCGGCTCCCTGGAGGCCGCGATCCGGTCGATCGCGCGTCCGCCCTGATAGTCGCGCAGAAGCTGCTGGACAACCAGTCCTGCCTCATCCTTGAAGTTGAATACTTTCCCCTGTGTGTCTGCCATCTGCCTCTTTCCTTCCTGAGCTTTATTTATGATTACGATTCACTCCCCCTTCATGCCACAGGCCACCCACGCTCCGCGTGACTGTCGCTGCTTCGCAGGTTTGACGCGTCAGATGCAAGGACTCAGATCTGTCGTGAATCGTCAAGGTATTTCTTCACATACTGCCCCGTATAGGACTCCTCCACCTTCGCAACTTCCTCCGGCGTCCCGGTCGCGACAACCATCCCGCCGCCCTCTCCGCCTTCCGGCCCTAGATCGATCAGGTAGTCCGCGTTCTTGATCACATCGAGGTTGTGTTCAATCACAATCACCGTGTTGCCGCCGTCCGTCAGCCGCTGAAGAATATCCGTCAGCTTGTGAACGTCCGCAAAATGCAGCCCTGTTGTCGGCTCATCCAAAATATACACGGTACGACCCGTGCTGCGCCGCGACAGCTCCGTCGCCAGCTTGATGCGCTGCGCCTCACCGCCCGACAGCTGCGTCGACGGCTGCCCGAGACGGATATATCCAAGGCCGACATCGTAGAGCGTCTGAATCTTCGTCCTGATTGACGGCAGGTGGTCAAAGAACTTCAGCGCCTCCTCCACCGTCATATCCAGAACCTCGAAGATATTCTTCCCTTTGTAGCGGACATCCAGCGTCTCGCGGTTGTACCGCTTTCCATGGCACACCTCGCAGGGGACATAGACATCCGGCAGGAAATTCATCTCTATTTTAATGATACCATCTCCGGCACATGCTTCACAACGTCCGCCCTTGACATTGAACGAAAAACGTCCCTTCTTGTAGCCCCTGGCCTTCGCGTCATTCGTGGAGGCAAACAGGTCGCGGATATGATCGAACACACCGGTGTAGGTCGCAGGATTCGAGCGCGGCGTACGGCCGATCGGGCTCTGATCAATCTGAATCACCTTATCGAGTTTTCCATCCCACTCCACACCGTCGCGCCTGCCAAGTACCTGATGCGCACGGTTCAGCCGGTTCGCAAGGTCTTTGTACAGCACTTCATTGACAAGCGAACTCTTCCCCGATCCGGACACCCCTGTCACGCAGGTAAATACGCCAAGCGGGAATCTTACATCAATATTCTTCAGGTTATTCTCACGCGCACCGCGCACCGTCAGCCAGCCGCCCGGCGTCCTTCGCGACGCAGGCACGGGAATCTTCAGCTCTCCGGAAAGATACTTTCCCGTGATGGACTGCTCACACGACTGGATCTCATCGGCGGTTCCGACTGCTACGACCTCTCCGCCGTGATCACCCGCGCCCGGCCCGATATCGATCACCACATCCGCGGCGCGCATCGTATCCTCATCGTGTTCCACGACTATGACCGTATTTCCCAGATCACGCAGGTGGAACAGTGTGCCGAGCAGCTTGTCATTGTCTCTCTGGTGCAGTCCGATCGACGGCTCATCCAGGATGTAGGCGACACCGACCAGGCCTGAGCCGATCTGCGTGGCAAGCCGGATCCTCTGCGCCTCGCCGCCTGACAGCGTCGCGGTTCCCCGCGCCAGATTCAGATAATCCAGACCAACGTCATTCAGAAAAGAGATACGCGCGCGGATCTCCTTCAGAATCTGCGCACCGATCTTCAGCTGCTGGCCGGACAGGCGCCCGTCCATCGTCGCCATCACATTCTGCAGTTCCCCGATCGAAAGCATGGTCATCTCATAGATATTCCTGTCGTCGATGGTCACCGCCAGGGCGCCCTTCTTCAGCTTCTGGCCGCCGCAGGCCTTGCACGGCGTGATGCGCATGAAGCTCTCGTACATCGCCTTCATGGTCTCGCCGAACGTCTCGCGGTACCGGCGCTGCACATTCCGGATCAGCCCCTCGAATGCCACGTCGTAGTTCCCAACGCCCCTCTGGCTTTTGTAGTGAACCTTCACCTCACGGCCGTCCGTCCCGTTGATCAGGACATCATGTATTTCGGGCGGATAGTCTTTGAAAGGCGTCTCCAGACTGAACCCGTATTCCTGCGCCAGTGCATCCAGCAGCGCCCTTGTAAATGATCCCTCCTGCTTGCTTGACTGCCATCCGGGCACGACAATCGCGCCCTCATCGATCGACAGACTCTTGTCCGGGATCATCAGGTCCTCGTCAAACTCCATCCGGTATCCGAGTCCCGTGCACTCC
>ONVT01000171.1 GCA_900321365.1 uncultured Eubacteriales bacterium
CAGCCCTTCGATCTTCTGCTGGACATCCTCGTTGAAGTATATCTTGCGGTACCTTGCGGTGCGCACCTGGTTGTCCTCATAGCACTTCTTCATGAGAACCTTGTCACAGGCAAGCCTTGCCGCCTCATAGGAGATCCCGGACAGCCCCATCGCATCGTTCACACGGCCGATGGTCATGACCGCCACGTCGGTTCCCGCGGTACAGATCCCGTCGATCTTCCGCTCCTTAGCTGCCTGCAGGACCGCCTCCGAGTCCACGGTATTGATGTGCAGGACCTCATCGGCATAGGCGAAACCGGGATACTTTCCCGGAATCGAAACTGCGATGGTGTAGATCCCCATATCCCTTGCCGTCTTAATCAGCGGAACCTGGTAGGTGCCCGCGCCCATTATCATCAGTTTTTTCATGATATCCCCTCCTTTGATCGGCATGAGGTGGCCGCCGAAGGCGGACGGAGTCCTGATGCCTTAGTCTTATACCCCTTTAAGTTTCAGAATCTCTGACAAAACGCTCCCCCTGATCATTCTCCAGATAAGGAGCGGTACCGTTCTCGTCGATCTGCCGCACCACAAACTGCGGGTTGTTGCTCATGCCGAGGAAGATCCGCCCGATGTACTCACCGATCAGCCCCATGAACAGCAGGATCAGCCCCGAGAAGAAAAAGATCGAGACCATCACGCTCGGCCAGCCGATGGCCGTGACCGGACGCACGATCTTGCGGATGATGACAGCGATGATCCCCACCAGCCCGGCCAGTGAGAAAACATAGCCCAGGATGGTCGCCAGACGCAGCGGGACGATGGAAAAACCGATGATATTCATCCAGAGCTTTACAAGCTTGCTGAAGGTATAACCGCTCTCTCCCACCTCCCTGCGGAAATGCTCTACCGGGACGGAGCTGATGTTCCGCGTGATCCGCAGGAACACACCCTGGATGTGCGTGTACGCGCTGCGATACTGAACCGCGTAGTCCCGTACAAACCTTCGGATGACCCAGAATGAGCTGGTCTTCATATCCTTCGGCTTACCGATCAGGATCCTCATCGACCACTGGTTGAACCGGCTTCCCAGATTCCTGCCGCCGGAGTGCTCCTTGTGGGGATAGTAGGCATAGACGATATCATAGCCCCTGTCGATCTCATCGAGCAGCTTCGGAAGCTGCGAAGCCCTCGTCTGGCCGTCGTCATCCATGGAGATGATGATCTCCCCCCTGGCATAGTTCAGGGCCGCCATCTGGGCGTTGTGCTGCCCCGCGTTCTTCGCAAGTTCGACTGCGCGCACATTCGGATAATCTTCTACCAGGCGCCTCAGCTCCCGCACGGTCGCGCCGTCATCAGGGCTGCAGTCATCCACAAGGACAAACTCCACCCCGCCGCGCTTCATCTGTTCAAACTGTGCCATCGTCTCCTCAACCACCCCCCGGATGGTTGCAGACGACTTATAACAGGGTATCACGACTGTATACAGCATATCCGCCTTCCGCTCTTTGATCTCTCCGGCCTCCCGGTCTTATACTGCCCTGAGTGTACCACACTTCCCGGATTTATGCGACCGGTACGGCCCTCTTCCGGAGCCTGTGGAACATGACGGCCCCGGCAACAAGAAGAACCCATCCTGCAAAGGACAGCGCCAGGCCCACCCTGCCCCATGGCGTGTGGTAGGTGAGCCGGACCGTGCTCATTCCCGCTGAAAGCGGCAGGCCCATATAGCATTCGTCCGCCTGAAGAAGGGGAACGTCCTCCCCGTTCACCTGTGCGCTCCAGCCGCTGCTCCAGGGAATCTGGAACACCATGAAGCGATCTTCGTCCAGCGTGATCCGGCCGGAAACGGTGTCTTCGCCGAAGGAAACCTCCTGCAGGCTGTGCTCATTCAGCCTGGCGATACTGCCGGCGTACCCGGAGCGGGGAATGTAAACCATATAGATCGAGGAAAGGTCATAGCGCCCCTTCTTCGTAAAGCTGATCCTGATGGTATCGGCCGAATCCTCCGCCGCATAGCCAAGAGAGACAAGGTAGTCTTCCCTTCCCAGGGTATAAGTCTGCCTGGGAGACAGGACCGTTATTCTCTTGGAGATTCCGGACGCCTTCACTTTCACGGAGGATCCGATTCCATCCGGCTTCAGGCCGGTGAACCCGACCATCACGTCATACCCTTCCTTTCTCTCACAGGGAATCTCCAGCGCCGCCTTCCTCTTTCTGACCAGGTATCCGGTTTCTGTCCGCTCGATTCCGTCCACACTCTCCGGCAGCGGAATCTGCTTCGTGAGGATGCCGGAAACCTCCTCTCTTCCGTCAGTCAGGGCCAGGCCGGTATCTTCCGCCAGCTCCCTGGCTGTTTTGTCCTCCACGGCCGCCGCAGTGAGCATCGCCTCGTCAATCTGTGCTGCGCCCAGCTTCTTCAGATCGGAAAGTGCGATCAGTCTGTCGGTGGTATACCCGAAAGAGAGCGGGTATTCATTCTCCCAGACAGTCATGGATCCGTCCGAGAAAACCTGCCGCCCGTAGCCGTAAGGACGCTGGGCGGTCTTGTCCGCCGGCGTCTGGAAATACCTCACCCCTGCCAGGGCCTCCGCCGCCGTCCTTGCGTCGAGGGAATGGATGTGCAGCATCGTCGTCAGGCCGATGTTCTGCGTGTCAAGCAGGTAGGCGATCTGCGATGCGTTGAGGACACTGTTGTAGATCTGAACGCCGGGGTAGGAAAGCTGCAGGGACGCGTTATCCTCCTCGGAACCGTCCCAGATCCCGTCGACCCTGTAGAAATGATCCTCCCACAGCGCATTTTCCTGCGGCCCGGCTGCCAGGGCATAGTTCGCGTATTCGGATTCGGAGAAGAAGGTCTGCGTCGTCCCCCTGTCCGCGTAATACCTGGTCAGGTTCCCGAACCTCCCGCCAAAGGTGAAGTATCCGTTCAGGACCGCGCTCACCACCGTCACGGCCAGGACAAAGACAGCGCCGCTTCCCCGGACGCCTTTTTTGCGGAGCGCGAAAAGAATCAGCGCGAACAGGGTAAGTTCGGCGGCTGCCAGAAGATGATATACACTGACCGGGTAAAGCAGCGTGAGTATCAGGACGGCAAGGTCAAAGACAAGCACCGCCGCTGCCAGGGCCCTCCTCTGGAGCGTGCTCAGGTTCAGGAAGGAATCTGCGGCAAAAGTGACGCACATCGCCGCTGCAAGGCTGATCAGGTAAACCCAGCGGTTGTTCTCGGTGTGCATGACCGCCATGACATACCCGCCCAGCGGAAGCAGCAGGAAGATCAGCAGCACCAGAAGGATGCGTTTGAGGCTTTTCCATTTCCCCCTTCCCGCAAATATAAGGACCACGACCGCCGGAAGCACCACGACGGCAAGATTCAGATGTGTTCCGTTCCCGGATGCTTCCAGCGGGCTGATCAGGTTGACAAACCACGCGAAATATCTCCGGTAATCCTCATAGACAAA
>ONVT01000224.1 GCA_900321365.1 uncultured Eubacteriales bacterium
CCTGGACGGCGCGGAAGTCGTCCTGAAGGTTGCCGCGAAGGGAAAGCAGATCAGCTTCAGGAACGATACTACGGGAAGACTGATCGGATTCCTTGTTCCGGCTGCCCTGGCTCTGCTGTTCGGGTATGGCATTACCGCGATCAAGAAAAGCTCGATGCAGAACACACAGAAGGCAAAGAACGCGGCAACCTATGTTGCCGGTGACAAGATAAACTTCACGAGACGGGAAGACCGTTATATCAGGACCCTGGTCTCGAGAACCTACAGTCCGAGGCAGAAGAGCAGCGGCGGGTCCGGCGGAGGAAGTTTCACCTCCTCCAGCGGCGGCGGCCACACAAGCGGATCCTTCTGAGCAGTGTTCTATATTCAGCGGTATGGAAAAGCTGCAACGGATGAGCTGAATTCAGTTCCCGGCTGCGTCGCGAAGCTCGTGACAAAGTCCTGATTCCGGGAACAGAGTCTGAGATAATAACTGGCGTTTACAGAAAAGGAAGCCTCTTCCCGGGGCAGCAGGCGTCACGGGGAGAAACAACATGGAGAGGAGGAGATACCTGCTATGATCAGACATGAGGCAACTGAGTACAGGGAGCACATGCGTGACGGAAGAGGAACGGTCACGATTCATGAGATTCTTACCAAAGAGGAGCTGGACGGGCACGGCAGGCTGTATGCAAGGATTGTTCTGCCCCCCGGGGCCAGTATCGGCTTTCACGTACATGAAGGGGAGACGGAGCCGTTCTACATCCTGAAAGGGGAGGCGACATTCATCGACAATGATCGCAAGAGCGAGATTGCCCGTCCGGGCGATGTCTGCCTGATCGAACCGGGCGAAGGTCATTCCATCGAGAACAATACGGATTCTGACCTGGAATTCATGGCACTGATCTATAACAAGGGACGTTAACGGAGGGGCTGACAATGAAGAAAGTAGAAGATTATGTAAGGACAATTCCGGATTTTCCGGAACCGGGGATCATGTTCCGCGACATAACCACCGTGCTGGGCGACGCGGACGGACTGGAGCTTGCGATTGATGAGATGCAGAAGCGGATCGGAGATCCGAAGGACGTGGATGTCATCGTGGGACTGGAGTCCCGCGGGTTTATCTTCGGGATGCCGCTGGCATACAACCTGCACAAGCCCTTTGTACTTGTGCGCAAGAAGGGGAAACTGCCCTGTGAGACTGTCGAGCAGACCTATGACCTGGAGTACGGCAGCGCCACCATCGAGATGCATAAGGATTCCATCAAACCGGGCCAGAAGGTTGTGGTCGTGGATGACCTGATTGCGACAGGCGGTACCGTCGCGGCGGCGGTGAAGCTGATCGAGAAGCTGGGCGGCGATGTCAGGAAGTGTGTATTCCTGATGGAGCTTGCAGGGCTGAACGGCAGGCAGAAGCTGGAAGGCTACGATGTGGAGACGGTAATCTCCTACGAAGGGAAGTAAGGATTCCGTATGGAAGAGGAAGCAAGGGCGGCTCTGGAGGCCGGAGGAAAACTGAATAGAGAAAACAGTGTTCCGGCCGCCGGAGTGAACGACCGCCTGCTTTCCGACGCTGAAAACAGCGTGATACGGAGAGCCGGCTCTTCCGGCATGACGATGAAGGACTTCACCAGCCCGGAGGAACTGTACGGAGAACTGGTGGCGGGAATCCGGAAGTATCATCCGTCCGGCGACATCTCCATGGTCGAGAAGGCGTACCGGGTCGCGGATGAGGCGCACAGGGGCCAGAAACGCAAATCCGGGGAGCCCTACATCATCCACCCGCTCTGCGTCGCGATCATCCTCGCGGACCTGGAGCTGGACAAGGAGACGATAATAGCCGGCCTCCTTCATGATGTCGTGGAAGACACGATCATGACGGAGGAGGAGATCCGGGATCAGTTCGGTCCAGAGGTCGCGCTCCTGGTAGACGGTGTCACCAAGCTGGGAAGGCTGAATTATTCCACTGACAAGCTGGATACGCAGGCGGAGAACCTCAGGAAGATGTTCCTGGCCATGGCGAAGGATATCCGCGTCATCCTGATCAAGCTGGCAGACCGCCTGCACAATATGCGCACGCTTCAGTACATGAAGCCGGAGAAGCAAAAAGAGAAGGCGAGGGAAACCCGGGAGATCTACGCTCCTATCGCGCAGCGACTCGGTATCAGCAAGATCAAGGTCGAACTGGACGACCTGTCCCTGAAGTACCTTGAGCCGGAGGTCTATTACGATCTTGTGGAGAAGGTCTATCTGAAGAAGGGGGAGCGCCAGGCGTTCATTGATGATATCGTGCGCAATGTCGAGGTGCATATCAGCAAGGCCGGGATCCACGCGGAGATCTACGGCCGGGCGAAGCATCTGTTCTCCATCTATAAGAAGATGGTGAACCAGGGCAAGACGATCGACCAGATCTACGACCTGTTCGCGGTGCGTATCATCGTAGATACCGTCCGGGACTGTTATGGTGCGCTCGGCGTGATCCACGAGATGTACAAGCCGGTGCCGGGACGGTTCAAGGACTACATCGCGATGCCGAAGCAGAACATGTACCAGTCCCTGCATACGACCCTGATCGGACCGGGAGGGACCCCGTTCGAGATCCAGATCAGGACATTTGACATGCACCGGGTTGCTGAATACGGTATCGCGGCGCATTGGAAGTACAAGGAGACATCCGACGGGAAGAAGGTCAGCTCCAGGGAGCAGGAAGAGGAGAAGCTCACCTGGCTTCGCCAGATCCTCGAGTGGGGGCAGGAGTCGGACAACCAGGAATTCCTCTCCCTTCTCAAGAGTGACCTGAACCTGTTCAATGACAGCGTCTACTGTTTCACTCCGTCCGGTGACGTGAAGACACTTCCGAACGGATCGACGCCGATCGATTTTGCCTACAGCATCCATTCTGCGGTGGGCAATACCATGGTCGGAGCCCGCGTGAACGGCAAGCTGGTTACCATTGATTACCGGATTCAGAACGGCGACCGGATCGAGATCATCACCAGTCAGAACTCAAAGGGCCCGAGCGCGGACTGGCTGAAGATCGTCAAAAGTACGCAGGCGAAGAACAAGATCAACCAGTGGTTCAAGCACGAGCGCAAGGAAGACAACATCATCCGGGGAAAGGAACTGCTTTCTGCCTTCTGCAAGGCGAAGGGGCTCCACCTGCCGGATCTGCTGAAGCCGGAGTACACGGAGGCAGTCACAAAGAAGTATGGCTTCAGGGACTGGGACAGCGTCCTGGCGGCGATCGGACACGGCGGCCTGAAAGAGGGGCAGATTGTCAACAAGCTCCAGGAGTCGTACAACAGGGACCATGCCAGGGCCCTTACGGATGAGGATATTCTTGCACACGCCGGAAAGGGAGAGAAGCAGAAGATCACGCGCTCGCGCACGGGCATCATTGTCCGCGGTATGGACGGCGTGTCGGTGCGCCTGTCAAAATGCTGCAGCCCGGTTCCGGGAGATGAGATCATCGGATTCATCACACGCGGAAGGGGCGTCACAATCCACCGGAAAGACTGCGTGAACATTACCGGAATGCCGGAGGAAGAGAAGGAACGGCTGATTGACGCCGAGTGGTCGAAGAACGCGCTCCGGGACGGCGGAGAAAACGGGAAGCTGTACATGGCGGAGATCCAGATCTTCGCGCACAACCGCACCGGCCTTCTTGTGGATATCACGAAGATTTTCACAGAGCGCCATATCGATGTCCGCAGTGTTTCGTCGCGCATGAGCAAGAGCGGAACGGCCACAATCACCTATGAGTTTCAGGTTCCGGGCCGTGACGCGCTCGCGGACCTGGTCGGAAAGATCCGCCAGGTGGAAAGCGTGATCGATATCAGAAGGACAGCGGGGTAAGGAAGAATGGCAAAACTCAAAGTACTGTGCCTGGAACTGGGTATGGTTATGACCAACACCTATTTGGTATGGAATGAGGACACGAAGGAATGCGTCGTGATCGACCCGTCGGACGGTTTTGAGAGGATCGTGAAATGCATCGAAGAGAACGGCCTGACGCCGAAGGCGGTCTGGATCACCCACGGGCATGACGATCATTTCGGTTCGGTCAATGATCTGAAGCGGAAGTATAGCCTGCTGACGTACATCATGAAGGAAGAGGAAGAGGTCATCATCTCCATTCCGTACAACCTGTCAGGTGAAATGGGTCATCCGAGAGTGACGGAGCCGGACATGTTCTTCCTGGACGGCCAGACACTCCCCGTGCTGGGCACGGAGATGACAGCCCTGCTGACGCCCGGACATACCGTTGGCGGCGGGTGCTACTATTTCCCGGAGGAAGGGATTGTCTTCTCGGGGGATACCCTGTTTGCGGGCTCCGTCGGAAGGACGGATTTTCCGGGCGGGAACATGCGTCAGCTGCTTGCTTCCATTCAGGAGAAGCTGATGACGCTGCCCGATGACACGGTGGTCTATCCCGGGCACGGACCGGAGACGACCATCGGAGAGGAAAGAAGGAACAATTTTTTCCTGCAGTAGCCTGAGCCAGCCGACGGCAGTGCAGCAATGGCGGATTCAGACAGAATGCATAAGTTATTGATTGACAGTTCCTTAGATTCGGGGATATGACATGACGCCACTCTCAATCACGATCTTTCTGAATGACAGAAGCTTCGAGTACGACGTCTATACGCTCGTTATCGCGTTTTTTCAGGGCGTTCCGACAAAGGTCCTGGATCCGGTGGAAAGGAACGGTTTCGAAGACGCCTGCGATCCGGTACAGGAAAGTCATCCCGAAGGCGTTCCTGGTTCGCCGGAGGAGAACCATCCAGGATCCGTCCGCGATCCGGATGCGGACAGATGCCTGACAATAGAGGCCCTGATCCTTCCGGAACGAATCTGCCTTTCCATTCACTGCCCGGCGCATTGTCCGGTGCGCTGTCCGGTCCACTGCCTTCAAAGAGAGATTCCCCTGGAGCCTTCCGCTGACCGGGGCAGGGTGAAGAACCTGCTCAAACGCAGCCTCTATGAGATGCTGCGGGAAATCTGCAGAAGAGACCTTCCATGGGGGAGCCTGACCGGCATCCGCCCGGTAAAGCTCGCGATGCAGCTTCTGGAGGACAATGGATCCGGAACGACGGCATCCGGAAACGCCGGTCTGCAGGCCGGCCGGGAGAGTTATGCCAGGCAGCGGATGCAGGAGCTTTACTTTACCAGTCCCGGGAAGGCTGACCTTGCCGTTCGCATCGCGAAAAGGGAGCGTTCGATCCTGAGCGGTATCGATACGGCAAACGGATACAGCCTCTATATCGGGATTCCCTTCTGTCCGAGCATCTGTCTGTACTGCTCATTTTCCTCCAGTCCGCTTCATATCTGGAAAGACCGGGTTGACGAATACCTGGACGCTCTCCTTAAGGAGATGCGCTCCTGCCGGGAATGCTTTCCCGGGAAAACCCTGCACACTGTTTATATCGGCGGGGGCACCCCGACAACGCTCACGGAGGATCAGCTCGACCGTCTGCTGGACGAGGTGGAGGAGAACTTCGACCTGTCAGGGGTGATGGAATTTACCGTGGAGGCCGGACGGCCGGACAGCATCACAAGGCCGAAGCTCGAAGCCCTCAGGAGGCATCCGGTCACCCGCGTCAGCGTCAATCCCCAGACCATGAACCAGAAGACACTGGACCTGATCGGGCGGGCCCACACGGTGGAGGATACGGTCCGCGCGTATGACATGGCAAGATCCGCAGGATTTGACAACATTAACATGGACCTGATCGTCGGCCTTCCCGGGGAGGGACCGGAAGAGGTCGACACCACCATGCGCAGGATCGAAGAGCTGGATCCGGATGACGTTACGGTACACGCCCTTGCCCTCAAGCGGGCTGCGCGGCTTGCGCTCCATATGGACGAGTATGAGAAGATCTCATTCCAGGCCTCCGACCAGATCATGGAGCGCTGTGAGGACGGATGCAGGTCCCTGGGCATGACGCCCTACTATCTGTACCGGCAGAAGAACATGGCGGGCAATTTTGAGAACGTCGGTTACGCGAAGGACGGGAAGGCGGGACTCTATAATATCTTGATAATGGAAGAGGTTGAGTGTATACTGGCCCTTGGCGCGTCCGGCTCCACAAAGATCGTGCACGGGGACGGACGGATCGAGAGAATCGAGAATGTGAAGGACATCCGTAACTATCTGGAGAGAACAGACGAGATGATCAGCAGGAAGGCGGTCCTGAAGGGCTGACCGGTGCCTGAGACTGGAGGAGTACAGAGACATGGCAGAATCGATGAAGGGACTCAGACGCAGCGTAAGGTGCGGTGAAGTCACCCAGGAGATGATCGGGAAGACACTGACCCTGATGGGCTGGACGCAGAAGAGGAGGAACCTCGGTTCTCTGATCTTTGTGGACCTCAGGGACCGCTCCGGCATCATGCAGATCCTGTTTGACGAGACGATGATCGGCGTGGAGGGATTTGAGAAGGCACAGACCATTCGCAGCGAGTTCGTCCTGGCGGTGACCGGCGTCGTCCAGAAAAGGGGAGGAGCCGTCAACGAGAAGCTGAAGACAGGAACCATGGAGCTGTGCGCGACCGGGCTGCGGATCCTGTCCGAGTCCGAGACGCCCCCGTTCCCCGTGGAGGAGAACAGCCAGACGAAGGAGGAACTCCGTCTGAAGAACCGCACCCTGGATCTTCGCCGCCCGGACATCCAGAGAAACCTGATCGTGAAGAGCCGTGTCGCCCAGCTGTCGAGGGAATTCATGGCCAGGGAAGGCTTCCTCGAGATCGAGACGCCGATGCTCGGGAAGAGCACTCCCGAGGGCGCGAGAGACTACCTGGTGCCGAGCCGCATCTACCCGGGGTCATTTTTCGCGCTGCCCCAGTCCCCGCAGCTGTACAAGCAGCTGCTCATGGTGGCGGGGTATGACCGCTATTTCCAGCTCGCCAGGTGCTTCCGCGATGAAGATCTGCGCGCTGACCGCCAGCCGGAATTCACCCAGATGGACATGGAACTGAGTTTCGTGGATATGGATGACGTGATCGATGTCAATGAGCGCCTCCTTCAGTTTCTGTGGAAGGAAGTGCTGGACGTCGACATCCAGGTTCCCTTCCCCCGCATGAAGTGGATCGACGCGATGAACCGCTTCGGCTCGGACAAGCCTGACCTTCGCTTCGGCATGGAGCTTGTCGATCTTACGGATCTCGTGAAGGACTGCGGGTTCGGCGTTTTTTCGGACTGCGTCAGAAACGGCGGTTTCGTCCGCTGCATCACCGTAAAAGGGCAGGCACAGATGCCGCGCAAGAAGATCGACGCCCTGACGGAATTCGTCCGTGGGTACGGCATGAAGGGTCTGGCCTATATCCAGGTGAAGGAAGACGGGGTAAAATGCTCTTTCCAGAAGTTTATGACTCCTGAGGAAATTGACAATCTGGTAAGCGCGGCGGGGGCTGAGCAGGGCGACCTGGTCCTGATCGGTGCGGATAAGTTCAAGCTTGTCTCGGAGACCATGGGCGCACTCAGGTGCCATCTTGCCAGGCAGCTTGAACTGATTGACAACAGCCGGTTTGAGTTCCTGTGGATTGTGGAGTTCCCGCAGTTTGAGTGGAGCGAGGAGGAGAACCGTTTCCAGGCGATGCATCATCCCTTTACCATGCCGATGGAGGAAGACCTTGCGTACCTCGATCCGGGACAGGATCTGTCCAGGATCCGCGCAGAGGCCTACGACATCGTCCTGAACGGAGCGGAGATCGGCGGAGGGTCGGTCCGTATCCATCAGTCCGATATCCAGGAGAAGATGTTCGAGTGCCTCGGATTTACGAAGGAGCAGGCCTCAGAGCAGTTCAGTTTCCTTCTGAACGCGTTTAAGTACGGCGTTCCGCCGCATGCGGGGCTTGCCTACGGGCTGGACCGTGTCGTCATGATGATGCTCGGCCTCGACTCGATCCGCGATGTGATCGCGTTTCCGAAGGTCAAGGATTCCTCCGACCTGATGACACAGGCGCCCGGCGAGGTGGCTGAAAAGCAGCTGGAGGAGCTTGGAATCTGCATCCGGACAGATCCTGAGGACTGAGAGGCACATCCGGATTCTGCCCGACAGAAAGCGCTCTGCCTGTGGCAACCGCACAGGTGGGAAGAATTATAGAATTATTAACAAAAACCTCCGTTTTTTAACCGGAGGTTTTCTGGTCATGTGTTATGATAGAAAAAACACGCAATTTACACAGAACACGGGTATGCTGAGTCTGACCGTGCAGCGTGGGTTATCGTATAAATGGTTAAGAATCTGTTCCGCACGTCTCAGTCCGGAGCATGCCTTGTTCCCGGACGGGGTGGATAAAGATTCTGAAAAAGGGAGAACCTGACACCTATGAGGAAAGCAGTCACAATATTTCTGGTCATAGCGATTCTGTGCGGCGTCTTTTATTTCTGCCTGCAGAAGGGGTACGTCGACCGGTGGTTCCCGGGCGTGATGGAGAAGATTATCCCCGGATACAAGGACAAAGCCCAGGCGCAGTCAGGCAGGGTCTCCTCGACAGACGCAAACGCGGTGTATGTGGACAGCATCCAGGTGATCGCCAATCTCGGGAGCGGGACGGGAAAGATCCCCCGCTTTGCCGGAACCGTGGAGCCTCAGGAAACCAGGGAATACAAGCTGGAGGGGGAGCGCAAGGTCGAAAAGTGCTATGTGAAGGAAGGCGACATCGTGAAGGCGGGCCAGAGGCTTTTCACCTATGATACCACCGAGGATGAGTCGAAGCTGGAGCAGGCCAGGATCGACCTGGAACGTCTCCAGAATACGGAGGACACCTCCGAGGCGAAGAAGGCGGAGCTGGAGAAGCAGCGTGCCCAGGCGAATACCCCGGAGAAGCAGCTTGCGGTCCTGACCGCGGAGAATGAGATCAAGCAGAATGAGCTTGACCAGAAGTCCAAACAGAAGGAGATCGACCAGCTCGAGAGCCAGATCGAGAACGCGACCGTTTCCTGTGACATGGACGGCGTCGTGAAGTCCGTGAATGATACCAATGGTTCGGACATGATGTCCGGTTCGGACAGTGCCTATATCACGATTCTGAAGCTGGGAACGTACCGTATCAAGGCGGGGGCTAATGAGCAGAACATCCAGCAGATCTATACGGGGGAGAACATGATCGTCTTCTCCCGCGTGGATACAGCCCAGCACTGGTACGGCATTATCAGCCAGATCAAGACGGATCAGGGAAGTGACGAGGGCAGTCAGGAAAACAGTTATTACGGTTCGGACAATTCCGCCGGTTCAACGAACTATCCCTTCTATGTCGAGCTCGATGATTCCGAGGGGCTGATGCTTGGACAGCATGTGTACCTGGAGGAGGATCTTGGTCAGGAGGATGCAAAGAGCGGAATCTGGCTTGATGATTACTACATCGTGGAAGAAGCGGACGGAACCCATTACGTCTGGGCGGCGTCCTCAGACAACAAGCTCGAGAAGAGAACCGTCGAGCTGGGAGAGGCAGATGAAGTGCTGGAGCAGCATCACATCAAGTCCGGACTGACCAGCGACGACTATATCTGCCAGCCGCGCGATTCCCTGGAGGAAGGGCTTCCGGTTCATTATAATGACGCCTCCGGAGAAGGCGAGACGGAGAGCATGTACAACTGGAATGACGGCTGGGACATGGGAGCAGCCTACATTGGCGACGCGGAGACAGAAGACTATGAAGAGATCTGGTTCGGCGATGATGAAACGGAATACTACTGGGAATGGGATGAGTCGGAATACGACGAGACAGAGTATGATGATATGGCGCCCAGCTTTATGGATGTCTACGGGACGGATGCCGGAGAGGGTGAGAGGATAGAGTACGAAACAGACGAAGAAGGCTTTATCATCATGAGGTGACGGTAAGAAGATGGTTCTGAAGCTGGAACATATTGATAAGGATTATATAACGCCGAAGCTGATCGTTCCGGTGCTGCATGATGTCTCTCTTCATGTGGAAGAGGGCGAGTATGTGGCGATCATGGGACCGTCCGGTTCGGGTAAGTCCACGCTGATGAACATCATTGGCTGCCTGGACCGTCCGACGAAGGGAACCTATGAACTGAACGGGGAGAATGTCCTGAATAAGAATGACAAGGACATGGCTTCAATCCGTCTGAATAACCTGGGATTTGTCTTCCAGAATTTCCAGCTTCTGAGCAGGCAGTCCGCTCTGGACAACGTCGCGCTTCCCCTGGTGTACGCAGGCGTGAGGAAGAGGGAGCGCATCCGCCGCGCGAAGGCCGCCCTGACCAGAGTCGGTCTGGCGGAGAGGATGTCATTTACCCCTGCGCAGCTGTCCGGTGGACAGAAGCAGAGGGTCGCGATCGCGCGCGCACTGGTGAACAATCCCCGCCTGCTTCTGGCGGATGAGCCGACCGGCGCGCTGGATTCTCGCTCCAGCAAGGCTCTGATGGAACTGTTTGATGAACTGAACGCGGAGGGCGTTACGATCGTCATGATTACGCACGCCCCGGAGATCGCGTCCTACGCGAAACGTGTGTGCAACATTTTTGACGGTGTGCTGACAGAGCGCACTGACTCCGACCGGACAAGAATTGAAGCGGCGGGAGGTAGCGGCCTATGAAGATCAAGACGATTGTCATAACAGCAGTAGTTGTTGTCGGAGTGGGTGTCGGCGCGTCTTTTCTGGCGAGAAGATCCTATGAGTCCGGCACCGTGCAAGTAGAAGTGGTTCCGGTTACATACGTTAACAGTGCGTCCTATTCCTACGGGGATTCGAGTACTGTCTCCGGCACGATCATTTCCAGGGATACCCAGGTGGTGCCGCTGGATTCGAGCCATGACCTTGTCGGCGTCTATGTCCAGACAGGCGACCGTGTCAAAAAGGGCGACAAGCTTCTCGAGTATGACATGCTGGGCGATGAACTGAAGGAAGAGATGGAAGAGCTGACCAAGATGGGTCTGGAGCTCAACCTGGAGGCCATGAAGAAAGATCTGGCGATCATGAAGAGCGGAAGGATGCCGAATTCCTCGTCGGACGGCGATTCTTCCGGATCGTCTTCTGTTGATTTCTCATCGTTTGACAAAGACGACGAGGGAGAGGAGGACAACAGCTCTGACAGTTCTGACAATGTTGACGCCGACGGCAGATCGCAGGCGGGTGTTCAGACACAGGGCAAGGGCGCTGTCGGTGCCGCGGACCCCTTAGCGGGAACCACTCTTGCCGGCGCATTTTCACCGGGCAGGGACCCCCGTACCATCACCCGCCGGAAAATCTCGTATCCGGCTTCGGATCCTCTCGCCGGCACACCATATGGAACAGGGCAGAGCGGGACTCTTACGAAAGAGCAGGAGGAGATGCTCAGAAAGTGGCTGGAGGAGCAGGGGGAATTGGTAGAGGAGGATGAAACCGAAGAGGATCTGTTAGAGGATCCCGACGAATCTTTGAACGGTTCTTCGGATGCTTCTCTTAAGGATGCTCTGTTTGGTGATGATGATTCTTCCCTCTTTGATGAAAAGCCTCTGATCGAGGATGGATCTAACTCCAAAGAGGAAGAACAGAAGAAGGAAAAGGACGCGATCCCGGCAGATGGTGACTCCACGAAGACGGATTTTCGAGGAGTAATCGCGGATGACATCGTTGACGATGACGTCATCGGTGATGACGGTTCAGGCGATAGCGGCTCGGATGATGAGGAAGCTCCTGCCCTTATCAGCAGTCTGGAATCGGATATAAAAACAGGAAGCAACGAGAATGAGGTCGTTGAGAAAAAGGTCGCCGAGGATGAGGCTGCTCTCATATCTGGCCTGAGTAAGTCCGATGACGAAAAGTCTGGTGAAAGAAAGTCTGATGATAAAAAGTCCGACGATAAAGAGTTTGATAACGAAAAGGCTGGTGATGGAAAGTCCGGCGACGAAAAACCCGATGACGAAAAGTTCGATGATGATGACGAAATCGTGCCCGATGACGGTGAGGATGACGTCCCGGTCGATAACAAGAAAACCAGTCAATCGCTTATAGAGGCGGATGAACCGCAGCTGGCCCTGACATTAGGAGGAGCCGGAAATCAGACGAGTGATTTGGGGACTACGGCAACGAGTCCATCCCAGGTCAAAGGTCTCATCGATGATGAGATTGAAAATGATAACGAAGACGACAACGAAGATGACGTGTTCTTCGAGGAGACTGCCACCACAGACACTCCGGCAGACATCAATAAGAAACGGGGCATTATTACCAAAACATCGGCTCCAAGCTTTAAGACGCCTGTCGTCAATGCCAATACACCGGATTCTGTCGATAAAACGGTTGAACCGAAAACAACGGACGTGACGCTTTCCGCGGCAGGATTGCAGGGTATTGTCGAAGATGAGGTGACACCGACCGACGAAGAGGGAAAAGGTGTGACACCGAATAACGAAAAGGGAGAAGGCACGACACCAAACAACGAAAAGAGAGAAGGCGCGACACCGACCAACGAAAAGGGAGAAGGCGCTGAACCAACCAACAAAAAGGGAGAAGGCGCAACACCGAACAACGAAGTAGGAGAAGGCGCGACACCGAACAACGAAGTAGGAGAAGGCGCGGTACCGACCAACGAAAAGGAAGAAGGCGCGGTACCGACCAACGAAAAGGAAGAAGGCGCGGCACTGACCAACGAAGTAGGAGAAGGCACGGCACCGATCAACGAAAAGGGAGAAGTCGCGGCACCGAACAACGAAGTAGGAGAAGGCGCTGAACCGACAGTCAAAGTTGGAGAAGATGAAAAAACACCGTCTGATGAAGAAGATGAGGTGATACAGGAAAACGAAGGCGAAGGAAAGGAAGATGATGAGGTGGATGATGAACTGCCTCATGAGACAACGGTTTCCGCGGCGGTAGAGGGAGACTTTATCGAAGTTGTCGATAATGAAGGATATGAAGGTGACGAACCTGGCGATGAAGTAGTGCCGGACATTGGCGATGGTAATAATTCTCCTGTGTCGGGATTGGAGGATCTTTTCCCGTCAGATGGAAACGAAAACAGTGGAAACGAAAACAGTGGAAACGAAAACAGTGGAAACGAAAACAGCGGAAACGAAAACAGCGGAAACGAAAACAGTGGAAACGAAAACAGCGGAAACGAAAACGGCGGAAACGAAAACAGCGGAAACGAAGACGGCGGAAACAAAAACAACGGAACAAGTAAAACCACTGAACAATCCGAATCAAACAGCGGGAACGACTACGTCGTCCCGGTGCAGGTTGCCGAGCTCGAGACAAACTTCGAGGGTAACTGGGAGCTCGATGATGAGGTGGCTGCGCCTACCACATCG
>ONVT01000195.1 GCA_900321365.1 uncultured Eubacteriales bacterium
GATGCCATGGTGTCAGCGAAGCTGACGGAGTCCTGATGCCATAGTGAAATCGTCCAAAACGGAAAAGAATTTCGTTCGCGAGTATAAGTGTATTCCTGCCATATGCTGTCAGAGAAAAATCCTGCGAAATCTGCACAGGTATTTATGAACAGCCTCTGAGGCGGGTGTTCATTCTGCAGGGTTCGCTGTCTCAGCGGCAGCCATACAATTCATAATATGCGTCGATCTTTGCCTTCATGTCACTGTCGATGACTGTCCCGGTCAGGTACTCCGTGACCTCCTTCATGGTCACGATCGCGGTGGTCTCGATCCCGAAGGTCTCCCGGATCTCCTCAAGGGCACTCTTTTCCCCGGTGCCGCGTTCGCAGCGGTCCACCGACACCACAAGGCCCAGCACCTTCGCGTCAGCCTGCGCCTGTATGATCGGCAGCGTCTCGCGGATCGATGTCCCCGCGGTGGTCACATCCTCGATGATCACAACCCTGTCGCCATCCTGCACAGGTCCTCCGAGCAGGATACCCTTGTCTCCGTGGTCCTTGACTTCCTTGCGGTTCGAGCAGTAGCGGATATCCGACCCGTACAGGGAAGACAGCGCGATCGACGTGGTGACGCTGAGCGGGATCCCCTTGTAGGCGGGCCCGAAGAGAACGTCAAAGTCTGTCCCGAACGCGGACTGGATCGCCTGGGCGTAATACTCGCCCAGTTTTTGCAGCTGCCGGCCCGTACGGTAAAACCCCGTATTGACAAAGAACGGCGTTTTCCGCCCGCTCTTGGTGACGAAGTCCCCGAAGCGCAGAACCTGGCATTCCACCATAAAATCGATAAATTCCTTCTTGTACTGTTCCATACGAGCCTCCCTGTTTTTCTCCTCCTCTATAAACATTGGATCCGTTGACGATCTGACAGCCACATCGGGAAGTACAGCGGGTCAAATCGACTCAATCCACACATCCGATCAGTTCATGGATGTCCGGTATGCCGTGGCGCTCCAGATACTCCCCGATTCCTTCTATCACCGAGAGTACCGTTGTCTGATCGTGGAAGGATGCCGTCCCGACCGAAACCGCCGTGGCTCCGGCGAGGATCATCTCCAGCGCATCCTCCGCCGTCCGGATGCCGCCCATCCCGATGATGGGAATCTTCACGGCCCGTGCGCACTGGTACACCATGCGGACGGCAACCGGATGGATCGCCGGGCCGCTGAGCCCTCCGGTCCGGTTGGCGAGGGAGAATACCCTCCTCTCGACATCGATCTTCATCCCGGTCAGCGTATTGATCATGGACAGGGCATCCGCTCCGCCCGCTTCCGCGGCCTTCGCGATTTCCGTGATATCCGTCACATTCGGGCTGAGCTTCATGATGACCGGCTGCGCGGCCACTCTCTTTATCACGGAGGTGATCCGTTCAACTCCCTTCGGATCGGTTCCAAACGCGATCCCGCCCTCCTTCACGTTCGGGCAGGAAATATTGATTTCCAGAAGGTCGACGCGGCGCTCATCCGCAAGCTTCTCCACGCAGTCTGTGTATTCTTCTTCCGAGTGGCCGCAGACGTTGACAACGACTTTTGTGCCTGTTGCGCTCTGCGCATTTTCCCCCTCGAAAGCAGTATTACCGTCAGGCTGTCTGACAGGCCCAGGCCTCATTCCTGTCTGCACTGCCGGGCAGGGACTGGTTCCTGTCTGTCCGAAACGGTCCGGAATAAGCGTCTCCTCCAGGAACTTCAGATCTCTCTTCGCAAAAATCTCGAACCCGGGATTCTGGAGGCCGATGGCGTTCAGCATTCCGGACGGCGTCTCACAGATCCTGGGGGTCGGATTGCCCTCCCACGGAACAGAGGCAACGCCCTTGGTCACCACGGCGCCGAGCCTGTTCAGGTCAAGAAACTCCGAAAACTCCATGCCCGATCCGAAGGTTCCCGAAGCGGTCATGACCGGATTCTTCAGCCTGACCCCGCCCAGTTCCACGCTCATATTGTGTGTCATGCGATTCCCTCCCGGCCAGCTCATCTTCCTGAATTGATCATCAGGCTCTTCAGCTGACAGTATTCCGATAACCTACAATTCAATCTGCGTGGACAAAAATACCGGCCCTTCTGTGCAGACCCTCTTGTTCTTCACCTGTGAATGCTCATCGACCTCTGTCGAAGAGCAGACGCAGCTCAGGCAGGCACCGATCCCGCAAGCCATCTTCTCCTCCATCGACAGCCAGCACTCAATTCCGTTTTCCA
>ONVT01000172.1 GCA_900321365.1 uncultured Eubacteriales bacterium
CCTCATGCCCAAAACCGCGGTATATGCGGTTAAACTAAGCGCTTTCCGGCGCTGACGCTTGGAAATCGCTAAGGTTAACCAGTATATCTCATCGCAGATGATGGTTTTTCAACATCTTTTCCAGCCAGACCCTCAGTGATTGCTGAGTGATCAGCCATCCACGACATTCATTCCCTGATACCTGATATTCCGGCCGAGCTTCTTCATTACATACTTATAGACTTTCCGGGCGACGCATGTCGGATAATGTGTCCCATCCTTCGTCTTGAATTTGCTGTTCTGAAGAATATAACTGTACCCGCCGAGGCACCTGTCGGGAAACTCCTGATGCAACCTGTCGTTGAATATCTGCCTGTACTGATTCTTCTTCTCGCCGTCCACGCTCGAGCCGGATCCGGGCAGAACATCAAGGAGCCAGATTTTCGCATTCGGGTATGCCTCGATCAGCCTTTTGTAGACATGCATGTAAACATCCATATTACATACATCATTGTTGCCCAGCTCGATGATCACGTTTCCGTCCGGACGGGCGTCGAGGTAAGAACGGATCGTGAGCAGGCACGCCTGCTTGCCGTCCCTTTCCATCCCGAACCACCTGGATCCCGCGCCCGGGGCTGCTTCAAAATAAGTCTTGCTGTCCTTTACGCTTTTCCGTATCCTGTTGGTCCGGGATGCTCCGACATACAGGTATTTATACTTCTTCAGTTTTGTGCTGGGGACAACCGGCTCCTCCATCGCGGCGTCAGCCAGATCACAGCGCTGCTGGATGGTCATCTGAATAGCGTCATCTTCATAATAGAATCCTGTCAGCTCCTGGATCATCCGGGAAAGCTCACTCTGTTCATCGTCCAGAGCCTCTTCGGCCAAAACGCAGGATGTCTGTAAAAATGACAAAAACAGCGCTCCCATCAAAACAAGATGAAGCGCACGCAATAATCCCCTTCTCATACAATAATCTCCCCTCTTATGCCGGCAGAACCTGCCCTTATCCAGGTATCTGCCCGCTTTGTTCCCCTTATTTCTCCCTGGAACTTCCGCTATTATACATGATATTCGATTCCAATGTCAAAGCTCTTTGAACCAGCGCGCCAGGTGATCCAACCGCGGGTTACAGTTCAGGGGCTGCCTCCCGAGTCTGAACTGTAACGGCAGGTCCTTACTTGAACAGTTCCCTGCCGTAGAGGATATAGTGCACCGCCCTGTTTTTCCTGCCCAGCCTGTCGATCCGGTTCACCAACGCCCGCCCGGGCTTCGAAGCGGGCATGACCTTAATGGTCTTGTTCCGCTTCAGATACCCCCAGTTCCTGCGCAGAAGCCCGGTGTATCCCCGGCAGCAGGGCGCGCAGATATACTTCAGCTTATGGGCGTACGAGCGGCTCATTTCCCTGAAACCGCGATGAAGCTTTTCATTGTGGATGCCGTCCGACCGGTGATACATCTTAGCTTCGCATACCCAGACCCTGCCGCCGCAAAGCTTTGTCCTCAGGCACTGCTCGACCGCGTAGAGGTGCCAGTCCGGGCACACCTTTTCATCAAACAGTTCTTTTTGAAAATGCTCTGAATGCCCTCCAAACAGGCACTCGTCTACGGTCTCGCATTCCTCAAGACCGCTCACGCCGTATTTTCCCGCAGGCCTCTTGTCGGCTTTTCCATGGCTGATCGTTGTATAGCTGGAGAATACCCCCATCCTCGATCCCGCGACACCAATTATGTCATCCTTCCCGGTCTGTGAAATATAGTCCGCAAGGCTCCTGATGCAGTCAGGGCTCTCCAATACCATGTCCTGATGGGAATAGATCACGTAAGGGGTAGACAGGCTGGGGGCAACGCTGTTGAACGCGGCCGCACAGGATGAAAATGCCGATTCCGTATTGTCGATCCCGATCAGCACCGGCTCTTCCGACTGCTCCTGCAACTGTTTCCGGAAACCGTCGAACTGCTCACGGTCATTGTAGCAGCAGACAACTGTCATTCGGTTCATCTTTTCACCCTTCATATGCCTCATTCCAAGCGGTACGTTACAAGTGCCACCCCGCCTCATTCGCGGAGGTGGCGGGGTGAGACTTCTATCGGCTATACCCGGAACAGATCATCGCACAACTGCAACGACACTGAGAACCGTCAGCACTTCCACAACCATCATCGCCATCGCCGCTGACCGCGAATGCGTCCTGTCGACACGCAGGATCCGGGTGGTTGCTCCGAGGAAAAACAGGATCGCAAATCCTATGAAGTACCTTCCCTGAACGCCGTCAATCGCGTTGTCCGCCGTGGTCGACCAGGCAAGCAGCATGGAGAACATGATCAGGAGGATATCCAGAATACCCGTCCCGAGAAGGACTGCTCTCCACGACCGGCCCGAACAGAAACGATCCCCTTCGGTATGCGCAAGGACAATCGTGCCAAACAGAAATGCGATCGGGTAGAGCCGGTTCACCTTGATATCCAGCCAGGAGAGGTAACCTCCCATCAGGCCGTTCAGGTAATCATATCCCTTCTCCTGGAATGTCGCCCAGTACTTATAGATGACATCCATCGGATGCGAGAGCAGCCAGGCCAGGGAATATCCTTCCCCGCCGTTGATGTCGGTGGATTCCAGCAGCGGCGCCAGAAAATCCCGAACCATCCTTCCAAAGAAAAATGCGCACGCGACAATGATCACAGCCGCCACTGCAATGAAGATGATCCTCCTTCGCGCCGTATTCCTGCCGGATCCGGTCCCTGTTGAGGCGGTTCTTCGAGCATCTGAATCTGTGGAACCGGCTCTCTGGATTTCGGAATCTGCGGAACCTGTTTTCTGGGCATCAGACTCTGCAAAACCGCGCTTCTCTTCACTGCTTCTTCTCACGTATCGGAAGACGGCAACGATCAGCAGGATGCAGAGCGGCAGGTAAACCCCGCCTTTCGTCTGGGCAAAGTACAGTGTCAGAACCGCGGCTGTAATTACTACTGCAATTATGTTGATATTTCTTCTCGCTGTCATCAAAGCACCTGAACAAGCAACCTTCATACCTGCAGTGTCTCCCGTAACAGCCTTCTCTCTGGCACCTTCTTTTTTTCCTGAGGTTTCCTTCTCCCTGACTCTGCCGGCATTCCCTGCAGCAGCCTCGTACAGATTCAGGCAGCAGGCGACGAACAGGATGATCGCGCCGTTGAGCAGCGAATCATAAGAGGAGGAGGCGCCCTGCTGAATCGCGATCGGAAGAAGCATTAGCATAGCGGCGGCATTTTTCCCGTAGGGCAGAAGCCGGATTGCGATGAAGCTCAGAAGAGCGAAGACGATGAGACTGAAATACCGGCCCAGCGTCAGCGTCAGAAGGCTCGAGAACCCCAGGAGACGCCCGAGGCTGATGCCAAGCGCGCAGGGGATATAATTGACGGCAGGAACCATCTTGCCAACGTCGGAGTAGCGCGCTTCCGTCAGCTCTTTTTCCTCCGCGTCAGGACGGTCAAATAGATGCTTTGCCATCTGCATGTAGCTGTTGCTCTCGAGCGTATTTCCCATCAGGTCCGCCTGGAGAACGTCGCATCGGCGCTTGTAAATGGTCTCGCCCGGCTTCCCGGTGTCCTCCACGCCGAGGATCCTGTTTGAGTACTTGTAGGCGTTTTCCATGTGAATGTTCTCATCCGGCACGCTGTACGCGGGAATGAGAACGCAGAAGACCGCGCCGAGAACCAGCGCAAGGGGCAGGAACACTTCGTGGAGCTGGCGGCCGCGGCAGATCAGGAGCCACCAGGTCAGAAGCGAAAACACCAGAAGCACCACGCACAGAAGGATATAAGGACCCTTCAGACCCTGGCCGTCGGAATAGGTGATATAACTGAGCAGATTGATCCTCTCGGTTTCATCTCCATTGTACGAAATGACCAGTCCTTGCCGGATATTGGCCGTGATATGAATCTTCAGGCTCAGAACAGTGCCCTCAGTCGTAAGATGGAAGGTCAGCGGGCGGTTGAGTGTACCAGCGTACGCACTGCCTGTGACAGTGCCGGCTGCTGCCCCGCTGTCTGCTGAAACGCTGTCCGCAGTTGTGCCTGGTATGGTCACACTGTCTGACACCCTCAGTTTCAGAATCTCATCTTCTCCGAGAGATGATACCGGATAGGTTTCCTCCGCCAGAAGATCCCCGGTTTCCGTGTCCGTCAGGGAAGCTTTCAGGAAGCCTCTCAGGTCATTTCCCTCCACGCCTGCCACGGTAAATCCAATCGTCTTTACATCCGGCAGCGTGCACAGGAAATTTTCGGAAACAGCAGGCTGCTTCTGCGAGAGAGTCACCTGGAATTCCTCTGCCCTCTTATGGACAGACGACAGGGTCAGCTTCACCGGCTTGTAGATGATGTCCATCATCTGCGCTTTGTAGGTCAGAAAAAACACAGCAAGAAGCACGAGCACAAGAATGCCCGCACCAGCTACATGAAATTTGTTAATCTTGCCTTTCATAATACCAATCATCATACATCATCTGAGGATCTGTTCAGAAACAGCTTATGTATCCTGCGCAATCTTCACAGGTTATTTCTGAACAGCTCCTGAAAAGCTGTCAGCAGAGCGCGGACGGGAGTATCTCTCGAGTGTCACGCATATGAAGAGAGGCAGCGCAGTGAGGGCAGGCATGGAATAGCGGATGCTGCCGCAGATCGGCGACGCGCAGCAGATCGCAAAGACAAGAAGCGGGAACACGAAAATGAGAACGTGTTTTCTGCTCTTTTTTTTGCGCAGGACGGCGCCCAGCAGGATCAGGTAGCACCAGTAATAAGAGGCCGCCGCCATGAAAATCCGAAGCGGGAATACTCTGCGCCAGAATCGCACATAGGAAAGAGCCATTGCTTCGAATTTTTCCGGCAGGATGCGCGTGGCAAATGCCCTCCCCGCCTTGTTGTTGTCAGAGATATACATACCGAGAGTTTCATCCCGTATGTAGACCGGATCCGTATAGCCGAACACAAAATTCATTGTCGCTTCGACATAGGTCAATGGGTCTTCCTTCAGTTTCTGAGCCCACAGGCCGAAGAACCTCATCCAATCCTGCTTCGTCGCTTTATTCCTGCTGTGGTTCTTGATCGAGTTGGAGTGAGTGGGATCATAGCGTTCCGCCATTCCGTCATACTTCACAACCGCGTCGATAACGGCAATCTCTTCGGGGGTCATTTCATCCTCATGCTTCATGACATATCGACCGATCTGCATGAGAGGGATGCTGAGAGCCTCTGTCTGCCTGTCCGAGTGAAGGTGCAGGACGCGCTTCACAAACATGCGCTCTGAGACAGCGAGCAGAAGGACCAGGATGAAACAGAGAAGGACGCGCCGCCGCTGCTCTTTTCCTTCGACCAGAAAGATCAGGACAAAGAGTGTCGGGATAACGAGGTACAGCGCGTCGTGGCGCTGCATGCAGGCAAGTGTCCCGAACACAACAAGGACCAGCTTCGTGTATTTCTGCTCGTCCCGGAACAGGATCCTGACATAGGAGAGCAGGAACAGCGCGAGGTAGGACAGGTAGAATGCGTCCTTCCCGAGTGAGCACATGTACGCGGGAAAAACCGGCACGAGCCCGAAGAACAGAAGCGATATAACGCTCAGCACGCGGCTTCCTCTTCTGCGGTAAATATATGCGATCATGGACGCAAATGAAAATGCTCCCAGCAGATCCTGCGCCAGCACGCAGAGAAATGTGCCGAAGTTCTGTCCGCCAATCTGAAGGCCGACCCGGTAGATCGCGCCAAGTGTGATGGTGGCAAAGAATGGATGGTGCGTATTCCAGCTGCTGTAGTTGAGGAACATGCTCAGCTGGTTCGCCGGATCCGAAGGGATGTTGCCCGGAAGAAACCAGATTTGAAATGCCCCCCACATCAGCAGGAGCAGGAGCATTCGTATGAGGGCAGGATGGGCAATATCCGGACGGATGGCAGAATCACTGCCGACGGCTGACCTGGAGCTCAGCGAATCCAGCCAGCGGTACAGAAGAGTCAGGAGAATAGAGAAGATAACCCAGAACAGGAGGAAAAACAGAACAGCCTTCCATGGCGCTTCCGTGATCAGGGAAAAGTCTGTCCTGAGCCGGAAACTTCTTCCGACAATCAGGAACAGCGAAAACACCGCGCCGAGAATAATCGCGGTGATACTGAATATATGGCGATTCTGGTCATGCTTGACTCTCATGAGTATCCCGCCCTCTTCCAGTATTA
>ONVT01000067.1 GCA_900321365.1 uncultured Eubacteriales bacterium
GCAAACGTATCGATGGTCATCGTTACGGGAATCATGTCCTGGCGAAGCGCCTGCAGGATCTGGTCCGTCACATAGTATCCGATCACCTGTACCTTGCCCACCAGGTTATACTCGATCAGCGCCTGGATCGCGCACTCTGTCTGCACACTGTTCAGGCAGATCAGGATATCCGGCCTGTCCTTTCCCAGAAGGAGGTCGCGGATCACCTCCTCCGCGTCAAAGTCGGTGCTGCTGTCCACGCTCTCTATCCTCAGGTTCATCGTCCTTCCGGAAGGAGCGCCGTTGCGGACCGCCTGCACCATCTGCGTATAGAGAAACTGCGCTTCGTTCTCGGAGGAGCCGGCGTCAGCCAGCAGGACCACATTATTCTCTCCGTTGTGGAGAAGGCTCAGCAGCTGTCCGCCATACAGGTCACCTACCTGATAACTGGAAACACCGACATAGCTGATGCGACCGCTGCCTTCCAGGTCTCTGAGGATCGTCACCACCGGAATCCCTGCTTCGGACGCCGCCGTGACCGCCTCCTCCAGGCCGTCGGAACCGTCCGGATAGACGATAATCCCGTCTGCCTTCATGGCAGTCGAGATATCGATGCATTCCGCCGCCGTATAGTTTCCCGGGGTATCCTTCCCGCACCATTCCAGGTAAGCGCCGCCCGCCTCGCAGGCCTCGGCTGTCCGCTCATAGATATCCCTGAGCATCTGTGACTCATCCGAGGAAACGAAGAGATAGTGCCTGTCATAAGAACGGATGTTGTCCGTGCCTACGTCAAACTCCTTCGCCCGGTTCTGCAGACGGATATACAGACCTGCCGCCAGAATTGCGGCAAGCCCCAGGATGATTGTCATCAGATAGATCAGTTTTCTCATAAGTGTGATTGCTTTCCCGCCGCCAATGCCTGAGCGCGCGCTGCCCTGAAGGGCCTGTTTCGCGCCGGCGGGATGGTATGCCTGCGTTTTGAAAAGGAGATCTGCCTGAAGCAGATCTCCTTCATTATACCACACTTTCCAGTGTTCCTTATTTCCTCTTCTGCTTGGAAATGATATCGAACGCGACGGCGGCCAGAAGGACGACGCCCTTGATGACCTTCTGGAAGTTCGCGTCGACTCCCATCAGGCTCATTCCAAGGTTGATGACACCGATCAGAAGAGCACCGACCAGCATCCCGGGTACGGTACCGGCTCCGCCGTAAGCGGAGACGCCGCCGACGACGCAGGCGGAGATGGCGTCCATCTCGTAGTTCGTGCCCAGTGTGGAATTGGCTGCCTGCACCTTGGCCAGAACCGCGAAGGAAGTAATGACCGTAATTACCGCCATGTTCAGGTAAGCAATGAACATGACCTTTCTGGTATCAATACCGGACAGGCGTGCAGCCTCCCTGTTGCCGCCCACCACATAGAAGTGGCGGCCGATGGTGGTCTTTCCCGTAACAAAGCTGTAGATCAGGACGATGATCGCAACCCAGATCAGAACGGTCGGGATGCCGCCGGCCATGGCCAGCTTATATGCAAACAGCATGATCACAGCGTCCAGCGCGACAGTCTTCAGGAGCACCCAGCCAAATGAATCTGCCTCATATCCCTTCTTTACCCTCGATGCGCGGCTCCTGAAATTCAGGATTGCTACCAGCAAGCAGGCGACAACGCCCACAATGATGCAAGGCATGTTCAGCTCGCCGAGCTTGGTCGAAAAGACCTTGCCCGCGAAGATATTCACGAAGCTCTCCGGGAACGGCGCCAGGGATCCTGTGGAGCTGTTTGCGCTGAGGATCTGGGTGCCGAGTCCACGGAACGCCAGGTAACCTGCCAGAGTCGCAATCCACGGCGGGATCTCCACATAAGCAACCAGAAAACCAAGTACGCATCCGTACACTACGCCGACCAGAATCATCAACACGATGGACAGACCGACATTCAACTCTTTGACTATCATCAGGTATCCGCCGATCGCGCCGACCAGACAGACGAAAGCACCGCAGCTTAAGTCGATGTTGCCACCGGTCAGCATACACATCAGCATGCCGCAGGCCAGAATAAAGACATACGCGTTCTGGGTGATCAGAGCGTTAAACTGCAGCGGCTGGAACATCATGCCCTTTGTCGTGATCGTGAAGAAGATAAAGACGAGAACCAGAACGATGAGCATGGTATTGTCTTTTAACAGAGTTTTTGCATCCTTTTTCATCTTTCCTCCCCTCCTTATTCTTTCTTCTTAGAGACAA
>ONVT01000174.1 GCA_900321365.1 uncultured Eubacteriales bacterium
CGCCTGCTCAGGTCTTTTACACTGTCTCCTGGCGGGGATATCAACATTTCCTGGCCACTTTCCCCGTCCGCTCAGGCCAACATATATTCATCAGGATTTCCGTGCCGGCCGCGCTACCCGCCTCGTCTGTCGGATTGCCCCTGCCGGGCATACCATCGCACACAGCTGACAGCCGACGCACCGTCTTCCGTGCAGAGTCACCGTCCGTGTATCTTCGTGGAACTCAATCGCCTGATGCCCTCCGTCCCGGCAGCTGATATAGCAGCGGCCGCAGCCGATACACCGCTCCCTGTTGAAAGACGGGAAAACAATGGTGTCCCGTTCGACCTGGTCATTTTCCACCAGGGTATCCAGACTTTCTCCGATCAGCTCGCTGACAGACTTGTAGTTGCGCAGCGCCATGTAGGTCTTCAGGCCCGAGATCATGTCATCAATGATCCGGTAGCCATACTCCATGATGGCCGTCGTAACCTGCAGACTTCCCGCTCCCAGCATCAGATACTCGAGACCGTCCTTCCAGGTCACGATACCGCCCATCCCGCTGATGTGACAGCCGCGCAGTTCTTCACATCCTGCAAGCTGCGCGATCATCCTGAGGCCGATCGGCTTTACAGCCCTTCCGGAATAGCCTCCGGCCATCGAACGTCCATGTACCGATGGAAGCGCAACCTGTGTTTCGATATTGACCCCGGTGATTGACTTGATCGTGTTGATCGCGGCGATCCCGTCCGCGCCGCCTTCGATCGCGGCGATGGCAGGCACAGTGATGTCAGTGATATTCGGGGTCATTTTCGCCAGAACCGGAATGCTCGTTCCGTTCTTCGTTGCGCGCGTGAAACGGCGCACGGTATCCGGATCCTGTCCGATATCCGAACCAGTCCCGCTCTCCTCCATATTCGGACAGGAGAAATTACACTCGATCACATCGGCGCCAGCCTTCTCGGCCTCGCGCGCGAGATACTCCCATTCCTCCTCCGTCCGTCCCATGATGGAAGCAATGATGACCTTCGACGGGTAATCCTTTTTCAGCCTCCGGATAATCTCCATGTTCTCCTCAACACTGTGAACCGAAAGCTGTTCGATGTTTTTAAATCCGTGCCAGGTTCCGTACGGATCCCGTGTCGCCGAGAATCTGGGCGATGCCTCATGCATCTCGATCATCGAGATCGTTTTGAACGCGGCTCCCGCCCATCCCATCTCAAATGCCCTCGCGCACATATCATAATTGCTCGCGACGACCGATGATGACAGAAGGAACGGATTCTCAAGCTTCACTCCACAGATATCACAGGAAAGGTCGATCTCGTCCGCGCCTTTACATTTCTCCAGATAGTGTGCCATCTTCCTGACCCAGATAAAGACGTCACCGATCCTGACATTGGCAGGACAAAGCTTTTCGGCCTCTTCCACCCACGACTTCTCAAAATCATCCGGGATAAGAGACTGCGCAAGCTCCGGGTTCTCAAATCTGAGTGCTCTCAGAATCCGCGCCGGATCACATTTGTCACATACTTTGCTGCACGGAGCATCATGGCACAACAGGCAGGAATTATAGTTTATCCCCTCCCGAAATAATCCGACAGCATCTGGATTTGAATCCTTCACGTATTGAAATACTCCCATAATCTCTGCCGTTCTGATACCCTTGACTGAGAATCGCGCCGGTAATCAGGAAGTGTTAAGAAATCACTTGTGAAGATTGTGCAGGTTCATAAGCGATTTCTGAAAAGTTCCTTATCGCATAATCCAAAAATCATGAGAAGAGAACGGCTCCTCCTTTCTGAAAAATCCATTTCCTGTTACGATTCATGCTGTTTTATCTATTGTCATGAGCAAAGTGCGCTCAGCATCTGCCATTCCCAGGAAAAATGCGCCGGCTCTGCTTGGTTTATACAAGTAGTATAGCTTCCAAAGTAAGAATCCGCAACCAGAGCTTATCATTCCCTCATACGAAACCGGCGCCTCGATACCGTCATAGAACCGTCACCTCAATACCATCTGAGTACCGCCTCCCAAAGAGAACCGGCGCCCCTTTCAGGACGCCGGTTCTCTTTGCTGTAGGATTGCAGATTTTTCAAGAACAGTTGGTCCGGTGTGTAAACCATTCGGCAGCTGATTACGTTAACGGGTTTATTTACAGTACTTTACTTCAGTTCCTCGCTCCTGCGCAGCCGCACAATCAGATTCGTCCCCGACGAACCCACCGCAAAGCGGATCCCGTCACCGTCATAGATGAATTCCCTGGAATCATCCGATGCGGCAAAAGGCTCCCCTTCCATTCTTTCCTCATCCCGCTTTGAAATCCACGTATACGGCAGTTCGGAATCCTTCGGAGCCTCATAGGAGCCCGACCAGTAAAGCATCTGCCTTCCGTCCTCCAGGAGCCAGTAAACGTCGATCGTTTTGTCCCTGATTTCCGCGCCCAGTCTGGTTTTGGTATCGCCACTCATCGTCCAGTATCCGCTCAGATCGGTACTCTGATCGGTATTCAGTCCGGAGCTGTGACCGGTGCTCTGATCGGTGCTCAGTCCGGTGCTATGGCCGGTATTCAGATCAGTATTCAGGCCAGTGCTCTGACTATCCCCGTTCTGCGTTCCCAGGGTCGTCTTCCAGCTCCACTCACTCTCCTTTGTCTTTTTGCTCGAATTGAGATAGTTCATCAGGATCACGACCAAAGCGATCATTGCAAACGTTACGATGGTTATGGTCAGGATCGACTTTGCCCCTGTATCCCTGCTGCTTCCGGATTCCATCTGCTTCAGCAAAGCATCATTCTTTTTCTTCGCGTTCTCGTACTCGGAGTAATCAGAATAGTGAACCTGTACCGGCTCCGCCTTTCTGTTCCCGGCGGATGCTGCGAGAGAACTTCTTCCTGCACCTGCCCCGGCAGCTGCTCCTCTTCCGGAGGCTGCACTTCTTCCGTTTCTCCCTGCGCCTGTCCCGGTTCCATTCCCTCCGGCATCATCACTGTCCTCCTGATATGGCCTGCAATTCTGCCGCACCGCGGCGATTATGCACAGGAGAAACTCCACCAGCACATAAGGATAGCAGTCCGGCTGAAATGCCATCGCGGCCCCATAAAGCACAGCGGCTCCTGCGGCAACGGACGACACGCTGAATATCAACGCAATCAGATTCATCACAAGCGCGAGGATAATCACGATCATATACGCCGGAAGCCGCAGCTCCGGCAGGGTATACGTCTTTGTAAAGAAAAGGTACTCCTTTGAGGCAAAGACAGAATGCACATGATCGAAGCAGGCAAACAGATACATCGCCCCGAAAATTAAAGATACCAGGAGCGAAAAAAATCCTCGTTTTATCAAAGTGGGTTCCTCCGTTTCAGGTTCTCCCTTTACATCTGCACAGGTGCCAGGCAGCTTTTCCATGCATCTCCCGACACTGTCATTTTATCCGTCAGCCAGGGCTATGGCAAGCCTGTACCACTCCATCCAGTCTGTCAGCTTCAGCGTAACACAAAACGGCCGTCCCACCGGACGGCCGCTTTATGTCAGCCTGATCATTCATCAGAGCAGGTTCTTGATCTTCCCAATTATTCCGCCGGCCGCGGCGTCCTTCGCCGTGTCGGCAGCGGCACTCGCAGCTCCCTTCAGCGCATCCGGGCTCAGCAGAGATCCAAGCTGCTTCGTGACCTCCTGGATGATCTTCTTAACCAGATCTTCCGAGAGATTCGCGCCCAGGATCTTTTTCACAATACTTGCCGGGTCGCCGGAAAACGCTGTCAGAAGGCTCTTGTCACCCTTGAGCGCAGTCACAACCTTGCTGACCATTTCCATCATTTCCAAAGATTCGCACCTCCTCCCGCTTTCTGATTTTGTCTACAGGTCCTGTGAAAGCACTGCTATTATAACACAATTCTTCTTCAAAGAGCTGAAAACTCTGCAAGAATCCAAATGCTGTGGTATACTCATGAAGCGAATTTCTGCATTTGGTGAGCATGCCTGGCATTGCCGCACGAACGGCACCTGTTGAACATGCCTGACATTAACGCACAGACGGCATCTGCAGAGGCAGATACAATCTGCACGATAAGGGGAGAGACAGAATGAATTTCTTTATACGAGTTCTTTTGACAGTATATTTTGATGCGGCCAGTCCGTGGTTTATCGCGCTGAGGGCGCTGTACATGCTCGGCGCGTGGCTTCTGTTTTCAAAGTTCGGCATGGACCCGAAGCTGGCGCTTGTGCCGTGGGTGCGCGAGTACCAGCTGGGACTCTGCGCGAGGAAGAAGGCAGAAGGCAGCGTTTACACCATCATCTGTGTCGTCATCACCGGGCTGAGCGTCACTGCACTGTTTATTTCGGAATACGGCGGACTGGACAATCCGGTTATCCGGGCACTGGCTCCGCTGATCGCGGTGCTCCTGATCGCCGTGGTGCTGATGCATTTTATCTACAACATCCGGATCTTCTCCGGACTGATCCGGCAGCTCGGACTCAGGAAACGCTGGTGGCTTCTCCTGTGCATTTTCGACGGCATCCGCATCATCCCGATGCTGATCTGGGGCCTGTGCAGACGTTACCAGCCTCTTCAGAAAGAGGTGCCCGTTACGGATGAGCGCACCCGCCTGATCGCCCATGGCCTGAAGATGCGCACGCAGGGGCGTCTCGGCCAGATCGGAAGCAACTTCACCCGCTTCCTCCGCATGTTTGTGAAGCAGAGAGACTGGATGACGCTTCCGATGGCAGCGATTCTCTCCGGCCTGGTCGGAATTGCCGTGAAGGACGGGTTCCGCTCGACCATGGAACTGACGCTGGCAGGCGCATACGCTCTGACCATCGTGTGCATCTGGGAGGGCTGCTTCAATTCGATCACCGTTGTCTGCAGGGAGAGGGAAATGATCCGCCGGGAGCACCGTTTCGGCATGCATATCACTTCCTATATCGCCGCCCACCTGCTGTACCAGTTCGTCCTGTGCCTGGTTGAGACAGCCATCATCCTTATCGTCACGAACCAGGTTGGGATGGATTATTCCGGGCCCGGGCTCTTCACGCCATGGTTCATCGTGGACTTCGGCATCACCATTTTCCTGGTGACCTGTGCCGCAGACATGATGTGCCTGTTCATTTCGTCACTGGTCCACTCCCCTGTCACGGCGCTGACCATCCTTCCTTTTGTGCTGATCTACCAGCTCATTTTCTCCGAGGGACTGATTCCGTTTCCGGAGACAGTAAAGCCGCTCACGGTTCTGTCGATCTCCAGCCCCTCGCTCTCGGCCATGCGTATACAGGCGGACATCAATTCGCGGCCGTTTTCTTCGATCACGTCCGTGCTCGATATGATGGATGAGACACAGATCGATGAAACCATCACCCTGGGGCAGATTCTTGACATACTGTCAGATACGGAGAATCCGTCAATCGCCTCATTCCGCAGCATGAAGGTCGGCAGGGTGATGACTCTCGGGGACGCTCTGGACAGCCTGCTCAATGACCCCCGGTTCGAGATCATCCGGAATCAGACTGTCTTCAGCGCCTTTTCGATCGGCGATGTGCTTTCGATCATCCAGGAGACAGGCGCCCTGGATAAATACAGGGATGTACAGTTCGGAGTCGACCTGACCATCGGAGACGTGGTGGACTTCGTCGTCTCGAATCAGGAGGTTCAGAAGTACAAGGATAAGGGAATCACGATCAACACAACCCTGGGAAAAATGCTGGACGTGGTCGGAAGAGAACGGGCACAGGAGCTTCTTCAGGAAAAGGCCGTCGGGCTCAACTACAATCCCGATTACGACTGCACAAAGGAAAATGTGTCAACCCACTGGCTCAACATCCTGATCTTTATCATCGTATTCCCGATCGCCTCGATCATTGTCCTGCAGTTTGTTGACATGGATAAGGAGACAAAGAATAACGTCCCGAAAGACGCCGGTAAATCGGACATCTGAAAAGTGCTTTCAGGGAGAAGAACCGGGAGTGACCCTGTCCAACCTTTCCGTTCCAGGAACAACCTATGTGATTAGTAAAATTGACAAAGAACGCAGGAAGCCTGCGTTCTTTGTCTTTGTTTCCATCAGTGTTCGCTAAACCCGAGCTTCGGCAGCCATTGTCAAGTCTGCGTTTTGCCCGTTTCCGTCAGACGCAGGTTATCCGCCCTGCGTCCTGCTCATCTCCATCAGACGCAGGTATATCCGCCGTCAACGGCGATTGCCTGGCCGGTCACATAGCTGGACTCCTCCGCGCCGAGGAAGATGGCAGCCGAATTCAGCTCGCCGGGATTGCCATAGCGCTTCATCGGAACCGACTGGCTGGCAAACGCCTGGAAGAATTCACTGTCAAGCGTCTCCTGGGTAAGCTCTGTATAGAAATAACCCGGACAGATGGTGTTCACCGTGATCCCCTGCGTGGCAAGCTCCGCTGCCGCTCCTCTGCTGAAGTTGACCACTGCGCCCTTGGTCGAATGATACGCGATGGTCGGGATCGCTGTATTGCCGACAAGGCCATAGATCGAAGCGATATTGATGACACGGCCGTAAGTCTGCTTTCCTGCCGCAATCGACTTCTTCATCAGATTAGCGAAAACCTGTGTGCACTCAAAAATAGAAGTCAGGTCGAGCTTCAGAGTGAATTCCCAGTCCTCCTTCTTATAATCCAGCAGCGGGGTTCCGGTTCCCTTCTCGCCGCCCGCACAGTTGATGATGACTTCACAGTGTCCGAACTTCTCTTCAATCTTGTCCGCCGCGCCCTGGATGGACTCGGTGCTTGTGACATCACACTTGATCGGAAGAACCTCGATCCCATACTTTCCGGACCATTCCGCCGCGCTGGCCTCAAGCCGCTCCACTCTCCTTGCCATCAGAACCAGATTGGCGCCGCACTGGGCAAACCCTTCCGCCATCTGCTTTCCAAGACCAGAGGACGCACCTGTAATCGCAACAACTTTTCCTTTGTAATCAAACATATTCCGTCTCCTTCACTGACATAAATGATAATGTGAATTTCCTGACATACATACCATACCATGTCAGGATAAATGTGTAAACAACGTTTCTGTCACATATGTCCGGTTTTCAGTGTTACAGTTCAGGGGCCCGCCACCGGGACGGCTCCCGGGCCGGTGGTGGGCATCTGAATTGTATCTTTTCAAGTGTTCAGAGATTCCTTCATATCATCCGCTATCCTGTACCAGTGCTGCACCGTGTTCTCAAGGAAGAAATAATGGTAGAAATAGAATCCCAGCAGAATCGCCAGGCCGAGCACGACGATTGCCGGGCCGATCCCGAGTTCCGGATGCAGGAGGACAAGGGAAACGGCAAACAGTTCTATAAAGACAACCATTACAAGAACGATCAGATGCACCAGCCTCTCATGCTGAAGCCATCTGATCTTCTCTTTGTGCTCCTCCAGGAGCGCAGGGGTAGGCTGCTGACTGGTGATTCTTTTTTCATGCTCCCTGCACCACTGTTTCATATTGATGCCGAACTGATCTGATTTCTTCATTTTGCTTACCTGCCTATGGTCAGAACCATGATTATACTCGCGAACGAAATTCTTTTCCGTTTTGGACGATTTCACTATGGCATCAGGACTCCGTCAGCTTCGCTGACACCTCATGCC
>ONVT01000228.1 GCA_900321365.1 uncultured Eubacteriales bacterium
ATCATGCCCGGCAGACGTTATTCGGACGGACTGCACCAGGCGATTGAGGCGAAGGAACACGTCAAGATCAAGAGAGAGTCGAAGACCCTCGCGACGATTACCTTCCAGAACTTCTTCAACAAATATCAGAAGAAGTGCGGCATGACCGGTACCGCCCTGACGGAAGAGCAGGAATTCCGGGATATCTACGGCATGGACGTCATCGAGATCCCGACGAACAAGCCGGTGGCCAGGAAGGACCTGGACGACGCGGTCTACATGACGAAGAAGGAGAAGTACCGCGCAGTCGTAGAAGCAGTGAAGGAAGCGCATGAAAAGCAGCAGCCGGTGCTGGTCGGTACGATCACCATCGACGTGTCGGAGCTTCTCTCCGGGATGCTCCGCAGGGAAGGCATCAAGCATAATGTCCTGAACGCGAAGTTCCACGAGCTTGAGGCGGAGATCGTCAAGGACGCCGGTATTCACGGCGCTGTCACCATCGCGACGAACATGGCCGGCCGTGGTACGGATATCAAGCTGGACGAGGAGGCAGTGAAGGCGGGCGGCCTGAAGATCATCGGTACCGAGCGCCACGAGTCCCGCCGTATTGACAATCAGCTGCGCGGACGTTCCGGTCGTCAGGGAGATCCCGGTGAGTCCCGGTTCTACATCTCTCTGGAGGACGACCTGATGCGTCTGTTCGGCTCGGAGAAGATGATGTCGACGTTCAAGAGGCTGGGCGTCCAGGAAGGTGAGAAGATCGAGCATAAGATGCTCTCCTCCGCGATCGAGAGAGCCCAGAAGAAGATCGAATCGAACAACTTCGGAATCAGAAAGAACCTGCTTGAGTACGACCAGGTCAACAATGAGCAGAGAGAGATCATTTACGCCGAGAGGCGTAAGGTCCTCGACGGCGAGAACATGCGCGAATCCATTGTCGGCATGATCGGCGAGACGGTTTCTTCTTATGTGGATCTTGCCGCTGCCGGGGAGAATGAATCCGACGGATGGGATATGGTCGCGCTGAACAATTATATCCGCCAGATCTTCCCGCTTCCCCCGATTACGGAGGAGTACATCGGAAACCTTGACTCGGCCGCGCTGAAGGAGAAGCTGACCGCCGATGCGCTTTCCCTGTATGAGCAGAAGGAGGCGGAGCTGACGGAAGCCGGCATGGATGTCCGTGAGATCGAGCGCGTTCTCCTGCTGCGCAGCGTGGACCGCCACTGGATGAACCATATCGACGACATGGATCAGCTGCGCCAGGGAATCGGCCTTGCCGCCTATGGGCAGAAGGATCCGAAGGTGATGTACAAGATGGAAGGGTATGACATGTTCAATGCCATGACCAGCGCCATCCAGGAAGACACGCTGAAGATGATGTACCACGTGAAGGTGCAGGAGAAGGTGGAGCGTGAAGAGGTCGCGAAGGTGACCGGAACGAACCGCGATGAGACTTCAGTACGTGCCCCGAAGAGAAGAGAGAAGAAGAAGATCTATCCGAATGACCTGTGCTACTGCGGAAGCGGGAAGAAGTACAAGCAGTGCCATATGAGGACGGACAACGCGTAAAAGGCAGGCGCCGCACGGCCGCCTGAAAAAGACGCCAATGACCGGTATCGGTGATGATCCGGTCTGACTGCTGCACTCCACGGTGCGACAGTCAGAAACGTCAGGAAAACAGACGTGTATAAGAAAGATAGAAAAGTATGCTTGAATTAGATGAATTGAAGGCCCAGCTGAAGACCTATGAGGAACCCATGCAGCAGATGCGCTCCTCACTGGACCTTGACAACAAGGAAAAGCGGGTGGAAGAGCTGGAGCGCACGATGGCGGAGCCCAGCTTCTGGGAGAATCCGGAGAACGCGGCGAAGCTTCAGAAGGAGCTCGGCTCCCTGAAGAACGGCATGGAGGCGTTCTCAAAGCTCGAGAATCTCTATGAAGAGACATTGATGCTGATCGATATGGCAAATGAGGACGATGATGAGTCCGTGCTCCCGGATGTGAGGAGCGATATCGACCAGTTCCAGGAGAGCTTTGAGGAGATGCGCATCCGCACGCTTCTATCCGGCCCCTACGACGCAAATGACGCGATCGTGACGCTGCATTCCGGCGCGGGCGGGACGGAGTCCTGCGACTGGTGCAGCATGCTGTACCGCATGTATTCCAGGTGGGTCGACAAGAAGGGCCTCTCCCTGGAAGTCCTGGATTATCTGGACGGAGACGAGGCCGGCATCAAGTCGGTCACATTCCAGGTGAACGGAGAAAATGCGTACGGCCTTCTGAAGAGTGAGATGGGCATCCACAGGCTGGTGAGGATCTCTCCCTTCAATGCCGCGGGCAAGCGCCAGACATCCTTTGTATCCTGCGACGTCATGCCGGATATTGAGGAGGATGTGGACATTGAGGTGAAGGATGAGGACATCCGGATCGACACCTACCGGTCCAGCGGCGCTGGCGGACAGCACATCAACAAGACGTCGTCCGCGATCCGCATCACGCATTTCCCGACGGGAATCGTTGTGACCTGCCAGAATGAGCGCTCCCAGTTCCAGAACAAAGACAAGGCGATGCAGATGCTCAAGGCGCGACTGCTCATGCTGAAGATGGAGGAGAACCGGGAAAAGGCGGCGGGTATCCGCGGGGAGGTCAAGGAGATCGGCTGGGGAAGCCAGATCCGCTCCTATGTGTTCCAGCCATACACTATGGTGAAGGATCTGAGAACCGGCTGGGAGACGGGAAATGTGCAGGCTGTCATGGATGGGGAGCTGGATCCCTTTATCGACGCGTACCTGAAGTGGGATTCTCTCGGCAGGCCGGACCGCAAGGCGCAGGCGATGGACTGAGACATGCATGGAACAGGACAGAAATATAACCTGCGCTGTATGCACAATGAACCTCGCTGCGGCCCTTAAAGCGACAGGTGTATGTTACTTTGCAAACTATAAAAATGGATATATTGTAAACAGTGTTAAACTAACGGAGGTATAAGATGGGTATTATCAGAGCAGCATTAGGATCAGTTACAGGCGCGCTCGGCGATCAGTTTCTGGATGTCGTTGAGCCGGTCAACATGGGCGCGCAGACACTCATGACGCAGGGTCGTATGAAGAACAAGAGCGGATTTGCCTCGACCGATATTATCTCGAACGGATCCTGCATTCATGTGTATGACAACCAGTTCATGATTCTGACGGACGGTGGGAAGATCATCGACTATACGGCAGAGCCGGGTTATTTCATCGTTGACAATTCCTCTGCCCCGTCCCTGTTCCAGGGTCAGTTCAAGGCGAGCCTGAAGGATGTATGGGAGAGATTCAAATACAACGGGACATCCCCGCAGTCCCAGAAGGTCTTCTTCATCAACACGCAGGAGATCAAGGGGATCAAGT
Organism: uncultured Eubacteriales bacterium; assembly: GCA_900321365.1. Next base: position 3,372 of record ONVT01000228.1, read on the forward strand.
TCGGAACGCGTAACGCGATCAACTATTTTGATAACTTCTATAATGCGGAACTGTTCCTGAGGGCATTTGGAACCTACTCCGTCAAGGTTACGAACCCGCTGCTGTTCTACGCGAATGCCTGCCCGCGTGACGCTGTGCAGGTTGACGTTCCGGACATCAACGAGCAGTATCTGAATGAGTTCCTCGAAGCCCTTCAGGCAGCGATCAACCAGATGAGCGCGGACGGTGAGCGCATCAGCTTCGTTGCCTCCAAGAGCACGACCCTGTCGAAGTACATGGCGGACGTGCTGGATGAAACCTGGAGAGATCTGCGCGGACTGGAAGTCATCTCGGTCGGAATCGGATCTATCTCCTATGACGAGGAATCCCAGAAGCTGATCAATATGCGCAACCAGGGTGCGATGATGCAGGATCCGACGATCCGCGAGGGATACGTACAGAGCGCGGTCGCACAGGGACTGCAGAATGCGGGATCGAATCCAGCCGGCGCAGGCGCCGCTTTCATGGGCATGGGTATGGGTATGAACGCAGCCGGAGGATTCATGCAGTCGGCAAGCGCCACGAATGCCGCCCAGATGCAGCAGCAGGCACAGGCGCAGGCACAGGCACAGCCGCAGCAGGCTGCTCCTGAGGCAGCTGCAGCCCCGGCAGCGGGCGGAGCCAGGATGAAGCAGCCGGGTGAATGGTTCTGCCCGGAGTGCGGAACCCTGAACGCCGGCAAGTTCTGCATGAACTGCGGGACGAAAAAGCCGGAATAATCTGCAGAAAGCGTGCTGACGGAGTCCTGATGCCACTGAAGATTATCAATCGGCAGTAGAATTCGTTCGCGAGTATAGAAACTGAGACAGGAACAGGCCGGTCTGTCTGCCATGGACAGACCGGAATTTGATGTTTGGGGCCGGTTGCCTGACAGGTGCCGGAAAAAGAAGACGAATTATGGCGTTCCGAAGGACGCCAGGAAGTCGAGCATCTGAAAGGTGTTTTCAGGGAGGAGGAGGCAGACATGGCGAATATGGATATCGTATGCCTTGATGTGGAGGGAGTTCTGGTTCCGGAGATCTGGATCGCGTTCTCGAAGGCGAGCGGGATCGACGAGTTAAAGCGAACGACCAGAGACGAACCGGATTATAACAAGCTGATGAAATGGCGGCTGGGGATCCTGAGGGAACATGGGCTGGGACTTCGGCAGATCCAGGAGGTGATCGCCGGGATCGATCCGCTTCCGGGCGCGAAGGAGTTTCTGGATGAGCTTCGCCAGATCACGCAGGTTATCCTGATCTCGGATACCTTCAAGCAGTTCGCGTCGCCCCTGATGAAGAAGCTCGGATGGCCGACACTGTTCTGCAACACGCTCGAGGTCGCTCCGGACGGGATGATCGACGGATACCGGATGCGGATCGAGAATTCTAAGCTTAGCACCGTGAAGGCTCTGCAGTCTATCGGTTATGACACGATCGCGGCCGGTGATTCGTACAATGACCTTGCGATGATCCGCGCAAGCCGTGCCGGTTTCCTGTTCCGCAGCACGCCGAAGATCCTCGCGGACAATCCGGATCTGCCGGCATTTGAGGAGTATCCGCCGTTCCTGGAGGCGATCCGCGCACAGCTGCGGTGAGGAAGTTCCACGGGCGGAGTCTTGCATTGAAAAATGGCCAACGCATCATTCGTTCAAACGTTCATTTTGGATTATAGGCGTAAACAATGGAAAGATACAAAGATTTCGTAGGCTCAGGCAAATTGAGGAAGTCTCATACAGGCGCAGATTATTATCAGCTGCGACCAGGTTTGCGCCTTACTCATACATTTCGTATCCCGCCACCGGACAGGATCTTGTCCTCCAGCCAGGCAGCTTTCTGATATCCCTGAGCGGACAGTTCTTCTGCGGATTGATGCAGGGCAGCCCTGAACTGATCCCGCATCCTGAAAAAACGAAGCATGGCTATGCGTTCTCCGATACCGGCCTCTCCTGCCGCCCGACGAAAATGCTCTTCTGTCAGCTCATCAACAGAATAAGCACCGCCGATGCAGAACGCCATGTCCCGTGTGCTTTGTTCATACACAGTGGTACTCACGAGGTCATATACCGGTGCCAGCCGAATCTCTTTCAGATCCGTTCCATACAGCAGAGAAAAGTTTTTAATGTGGGCATCTGTGTTTCCGATGAGAAAATCAAACACGATCGTATCCCACAGACGGAGCTGATCCGCGATCGGGTTCGATGAATACCTGCGAAGAATGTCAAACATTTCTTTCAGATAGGAATCTGATCCATGCCCGTATTTCTCTGAGGAGGGTATTCCCATAGCCTGTGCAAAGTCTTCCTGATGAAGCCTCATCGGGCAGGGAAGACCATTGACGAGTCGTTGCTCTTTCGGGAAAAACCGGTCATACCGCTCCGTGGCAAAGAGGACCTCTCTCTCTGTACCCTTCCCGGTATTGATGATGAAACTGTGAGGAACCTCGATTCCACATCGCCTGGCAGTTATCAGGGACAACTGTTCATTTGTGACAATAGCATCCAGACGCACATGACTTTGTTTTACAATATGTGTACTGGGTGCAGTTCCGCCGGGAAGATACCATGAATTGCTGTTCCCGGAATGATACAGGCCGACTTTACCGGACGCTCCGGTCAGAGAGAGGTGTGCTTTTGTAACAAGCTCCGCTGACTTTTCCGCGCCCTCTGCAGCCAGCTCCCGCACCTGTTCTTTTGTGAGCTTCGTATAGGATTCTTCTACCTTTTCATCTTCTTCCGTAACACTTATTGCACCGATACATTCACGGCCAAGTGCGTGAAGAATTGACAGGTAATCCCTCTCGTCAAAATGCATCCACTGAGCTACAGAAAGACGGGTGAACCCTTCCGGAAGCAGGCCTTCAAAGAAAGTCCGTGTCTGCCGGGCAGAATAAGGTTTCTCTGTCAGTGGAAGACTGACGGAGAGAGCGGCCGCCTTCGGATCTGACAGATAACTGTCAGAATACTGAAATCTGGCATCGGAAGAGCCTTCGCCGCAGATCATGCCTGCCGGCACCAGTTTTCCTTCCCGCTCAATACTGACGTTCAACGTTCTCATGCTTTTCCCCTCGGCGTCAGGCTGCAGTCGAGCCCCAGAAGATTGGCCAGATAGATGGATTTTCCAAGCTCGGCGGTACTTTTGCCGTTCTCGAGATCAGAGATGAAGCTGACACTAAACCCGCTGAACTGGGCAAGAAACGCCTGCGTGTACCCCAGTTCTTTCCTTCGTGCTCTGATGGCCCTGCCAAATGACATCGCGTCAGTGATCATAGAAGCTCCTCCGCTGTGTAAAAACAAGCCGTACGGCGAGATTCATTGCTCATCGCCCTGGAATTAGCCGTACGGCGCAATTCGTTGCTCTATGTTTTATAATAAGCCGTACGGCGCAATTATCTAATCAATATTATAGACTACTCCGTACGGCGAAGTCAAAGGGTGTTTCTCATGGTGTGGGGCCTTCATGCCGCGACGGCTACAAGTCACGCCGCTAGACGTGGAAACAAAATAAGACGTGATGAAATCCCCGCCCAGGAAGCTTTCATTCTGCGCCGCCGGGCGTGGAGCCAGGACAAGACGCGGCGATATCCCCGCCCGTGACAAAAAAACATCCTCCGCACGCGGATACCTTACCGGCATATGCGTTCGGAGGGTGTTTGTATCATCTCATGAGCCAGCTGCAGCACTGCGTGGCGCCGCCTGGCTATTTTGCTTTTTTGACTACAACCCTGAGTCTAAACAGTCTCCCGTTCATCTTCGCGGTGATCACGGCCTTTCCTCTCTTTTTCGCAACCCATACCCCATTCTGTCTGATTGTAATAACCTTCTTATTGGACGATGACCACCTGATTTTCCCTGTGGGATTACTGAGCGAAAGCTGTCCGGCCTGTCCAACCCGGACAGTCATCTTTCCGCCGATAGAATACTGCCTGGTTTTCGCGGCCGCGGGCATGGCAAGCATCAGAACCATTGTCGCCATCAGCAGGATCGCGATTATTCGTTTCCTTCTTTTCATAGACTCCCTCCTCTATAAACGCCAGTTTTTATGTGACTCACCTGTTCTCGGTTGCGAATTCAGTAATCACGTTTCCTTCGTCCTTCGGACTCGCCCTAAAGGACTAGCTTCGCGTCGGAACCGAGAACTGAATTCAGCTCCCTTCAATCAGTAACTGCCAAATACTGCCTGAACAGATAGCGCAGACAGACAACATGCTGACAGTTCCAACCCTGTACTGTTTTGTGAACGATCCCCCGGGCGCTGCAGCGGCCCGCCGGATGAGATGATTAATACGGCTTGTACAAGCCGGTTAAGTTCATATAGTAACTGGCCCTGATGACTTTCAGGTACGGAAGTACCCAGATCAGCCCGACTCCGAGACTGACAACACACAGCGCAAAGTAGCCGGCAAGGGACAGATGCAGCAGGAAGAAATCCAGGATCTTCCCACGCATCAGGCTGCGGCTTTCTGAAAGGCATTCGAGCGCACTGTACTCCTGGTGATCAATGTAAAGGAAGAAAGACTGGCTGAACGGAAA
>ONVT01000175.1 GCA_900321365.1 uncultured Eubacteriales bacterium
CATATACTGTGCATGTTGTTTTCCGGCGTTTCATAAAGTGTAGCGCAGTCAGGTTTCCATGAGGTCGCCGAAAAGGCGACATTTTCGCTCTGCTTCCCGAACACTTTCGATCGACGTGTAGTATCTCTCTGCGGCGTGCTGCAGCAGCCAGCGGACGGCAGATTCGTCGTAGGTGGAATTCTCCGCGAGCGGAATTGCAAGGTCGGAGGCCCAGACGGCCAGCTCCAGGATCGCGTCGCTCCAGTCACGCAGTTCCTGATCCTTCTCCGGGTCCAGGTTCGGTGTGTCGGAGATTGCGACGAACGCTCTCTGTACATCGCGGTTCCAGTTTTTCAGAGATACCCGAAGGTCATTCAGTTAGATTTCTCCGTTTTCCCAGCGGTGCAAGCCCTCTATGAAGGTCTCTGCTCCATTTACAAGAGTGCTGAGAATCGACTGCAGTTCACGGACATATTCTTCCCTGTCCACGTACTGTCCGCGCATCCTCCGGATCGCCTGGTAAGCTGAATTCATCCAGACAAAAATCCCGTCATGTACCGTTCCGACGCCCCGTCCCTGGCGTATCTGCTCCCGGATCTCGTCATCTGCAGTCCACAGGCCGTAGCCGGCATAGCAGTTATCCAACATGTCCTGCAGATCCCGTCCGAAATAACACCAGACTGCTCTGGCCGGAACGCCCCGGAACCGGGCCTCTTCCCGCGGATTGTTGGCAACCGCACTTACGCGGAGCACTTCCGCTGCCTCTTTTGTGTATCCGGCGATTTGTTCTGCCGTCAGGTCCTCATCACAGATCAGAAATGCCGTCAGCCTCCGTACCGCTGCTGTGCTGATCGAGCGGACATCATATAACTGATAGTGTTCGGAAGCCAGATGAACCGGTGCTTTCGTATAAGGTGTTTCATCCCTAACGGAAAATGTCACCGTCCCGATCATGTCCGCCCGGAATACAGGGTGCTGTACATGCTCCGGATGTCTCCGGTTCCAGGCAGTCATCATCGCCCTGGCGTACTCCATCACGGAAAACAGCGTCTTCTTTCCCTCCTGGATCCCCGAGCCTGAACACATGGATAAACTCACGGCTTCCGTGAAAATGCTGCAGGCGGTTCCATTTCCCATCCATGCTGCTTCTGTAGAGGCTGATGAAGCCATGAGCGCCATGCCGCGGTCTGCTATGGATTCCAGGAGATCCTGCTCCTGCATAGCGGCATTTTCCGGAATTATGAGAGAACCGGCCTGGCAGCAGTCCAGGATCAGGATCCGGTTTTGAATCGGAGTTTTCTGCAGAAACTCTGATAAACTCTCCAGGCTGAGAGAGCCATCCGTAAAGCAAAGCGAGTTACTATTGCCATGCCCGGAAAAATAGAGCAGAAGAAGATCTTCTTCTGAGAGCATCTGTGTGAACTCCTGGAGCGCACGGACAAAGACCCGGAGAGACAGTATCCTATTCTCCCCGAGCGTACGGATATGTTCTCCCGGAAAACGCAGGCCATCAACGAGGGCCTTCAGCATCAGTTCCAGATCTCCCTTCCAGGCAGGAAGAGAACTCTGATCCGGATCCTCATATTGTCCGACTGCCGCAAGCAGCGCATAACAGTGACTGCGCTCCATTTATTCCGCTTCTTTCTTTTTCCTGTATTTCCGGCTGAGCTGCACCACGGCCTCCAAGGCCTCCGCCTCGTGGTTTGGTTCGTGGTACTCATCAACCGCATAGGTGTGCATGTTATGAAGCTGCTCTTCATTCATGTCAGCGAGCAGGCATGCAATCTCGCCGATCGTCGCGTTCCGCTCCTGCGTTCCTGCTTGTCCATTCTGTTTGTCCTGGCCCATCGTATTCCTCATCCTTTCCCGGCTGTAAAAGCCCATCTGTCAATTGTTTCATGATACGCCTTCAGTATAGATGGGATTTCTTCTGCAAAGGTCGCCGGGACTGCGACATTTTCGCGAATGCAAGATGGAATGATTTCAGGCGTTTGTCACTTGGATCTGGCACGACCGCATCGTTTCAAGGGCTGCCAGATGCTTTTCCGGTGTCACCCCGGCGCAGCAGGAAGCGTCCACCGAAATCCGGGCCTCCGGTAA
>ONVT01000177.1 GCA_900321365.1 uncultured Eubacteriales bacterium
AGGTTGGAGTTGTATATTTTTCCGGGCAGGAGAGGCATGCCGGGCAGAAGAAGTTCTGATCCGGTGGAAAGGACAGCAGCATGGGGCTTTCGGTATACAGATACCTTCTCAATTCCCTGCGATGCCAGGACGCCATGATGGATGCCCGTCAGGCGCTCTCCTTTTTCAAGAAGCTGCCTTCCGGCACATACTTCATCTCCCCTGCGGTCGACATTCTGCCAGGGTTTGAGTGGATCCCTCAGAGAAAGCGTGTTTTCTGTCCATGTTACACGCTCAAAGTTGATGACGCAGTCAGCGCCTTCCGGGAGCGGCGCGCCGGTCATGATGCGGACAGTACAGCCTTCCGGGAGCGGATCCGGACAGAAATCGCCCGCCGCGATCGTACCGGTTATCCGGAATTCGACAGGTGCTCCGGCTCCGGCCGGCTCTGTCTCCCTGCTGCGGAGGGCAAAGCCGTCATATGCGCTTCTGTGAAACGGCGGCATGTTCACCTGCGCTGTCACGTCAGAAGCAAGGACGCGAAAGGCTGCCCTGGCCAGCGGAACATCCTCGACCCCCGGCGAAGGCAAACCGGAAAGCAGGGAAGCTATCGCATCCTGCACAGAAATATTTTTGATCATGGCATTTCACCCCCACTGTCTTTTATAATGTGATATGCTTAGATGTAGGATCCCGTCAGGTGTGACGATGGTACCCGGAACGAGTCCATCATACATTGTTTCGAGGGAAAAAACTACCAGGTAGAAGGAGTTCACAAGTCATATGGGGAAGAAACACGGGCAAAACGACTGGAAGGGAAAGGATGAAACCTTTCTGAGCCAGGAGAATCCGACCGCAGGCCAGGAGGATCTGAGTGAATACATCCGCGTCACCAGCCCCGGTGTTATGGTGGTGATCGTGTCTTTGCTGGTTATGTTTGCGGCTGTGACTATATGGGGGGCTATCGGAACACTTCCGGTAACGGAAACCGTGACCGGACTGGTAGTGGATGCTTCCGAGTATGCGAAGGTATACCCGGATGAGGTGAAGAATCTGCCGTCCGTGAAAGAGGGGGATATTCTGGTTTTCTGTTTTGTGGACGCGTCCAGATACAACGATCAGGCCATAAAGGAGTATGGCGAGGATGCGACTCTCCGGATGCCGGATCAGAAGACTTATAAGGGAAAGATTGATATGTGGTCCAAGGCTCCGATTTCCATGGAGGAAGCTAAGAAAGTCCTCTTTGGGAATGACTGGGTAACGGAGCAGTGCGTTAAGCAGAATTATAACTGGTGCCTGGTGATCCGCCCGAGCGAAGATCTGTCACAGTATGTGTTCACACTTGCCGAGGTAACGCTCCTGACCGACGAAGTTGCCCCGATCAGTTTTCTGTTGAACAAGGCAGGAGGGTGAATATGCGGAAAAAATACGTGAATGTACCACTCATCCTGCAGATGGAGGAGATGGAAGGCGGAGCGGCCTGCCTGACGATGGTCCTGGCCTGTTACCGCAAACAGGCAGGCCTGGATCAGGTGCGTGAGGCGTGCGGCATCTCAAGAAACGGAATCCATAAGGAGGATATCATCCGGGCGGGAAAAAGCTTTGGACTCGACTGCGGGGAAAAACATTATACCGCGAAGCAGCTGGAGACTGACTGCGTATTTCCGGCAATTCTGGGGTGGGGAAGAGATCAGTTTGTCGTTCTGGAGGGATTCCGATCCCGGAAGGCAAACGTGATTCATCCGGCAAAAGGACGTATGCGGCTTTCGGCGGACGCGCTTGAAAAACAGTATTCCGGAAACTGCATTGAATGCGCTCCCGGCAGGGAGTTTATTGCCGATGGAGAGAGGAAAGGAACGCTTTCTTTTCTGAAAGCTGCCCTGCAGTCGGATGGCCGGACCATGATTCTTGTCCTTCTGACCGGCTTTCTTGCTGCAGTCGGAGGGATAGTATCACCGGTGTTTTCCCGGATTTTTACAGATGACATATTAAGCGGACAGAGAACCTCCTGGTATCCGGGAATCCTGTACTGTTTTGCCGCTGTCATCTTTTTTCAGCTGATCTCGACGGCAATCCATCAGGTCCTGATCATCCGTTCGACCGGGAAGCTGGCCGTACAGTCCAATGCTGCCTATATGCGTCACCTGCTTCAGCTTCCACTGGACTTTTTCTCCAGACGAAGATGTGGAGATCTGGCAAACCGGCAGAATACAAACGATGCCATAGCCCAGACTCTGATCGGACAGCTTGCGCCTCTTCTCATGAACCTTCTGATGCTGGTCTTTTATCTGGTGATCATGGCCCATTACAGCCTGCCTCTGACCGGAATCGGTGTTGCCACCATTATTCTGAACCTTCTGGTAGTCAGGCGCGTCGGGATTATCCGCCGGGAGATCTCCGCTGCGCAATACCGGAGTCAGGCGAATCTGGATTCCGCGACCGTGTCAGGAATCGACATGATTCAGACCATCAAGGCGACCGGATCGGAAGAGGGATACTTTGAACGGTGGAGTGGTTTTCACGCATCTGTGGTAAAGGCACAGGTGGAGTTTAACCGTGTTGCCAGGTATCTTCTGATGCTCCCGTCCTTTATCCAGAAAATCTCTGACTACCTCGTCCTGTTTATCGGATGCTGGCTGATCATAAACGGGAAATTCACAGCCGGTATTCTTCTTGCGTTTCTGCAGTTTCTTGCAGCCCTTTCGTCACCGGTCGATGATCTTCTGGAGACGGGAGAGAGCCTGCAGGCAATGGGATCGTCCCTGGAGCGCATAAACGATGTGATGGATTATCCGCAGGAGATCCGTTTTGAGGATGACTACAAGGGGATTGATTATGAAGCGGTTCAGAAACTGTCCGGCCAGGTGGAACTGAACCATATCACGTTTGGTTATTCCCGGTATGATGATCCCCTGATTGAGGATTTCAGCCTGAGCCTGACACCCGGAAAGAGGGTGGCGCTGGTGGGAGGATCGGGTTCCGGAAAATCGACCATCGCGAAGATGATCGCAGGCCTCATGAAACCCTGGAGCGGAGAGATCCTGTTCGATGGCAAGACAATTGATGAGATTCCGCGTGCGGTGTTCAAAAGTTCCCTGACTATGGTAAACCAGGAGATCGCTCTGTTCCACGACACCATGGAGGACAACATCAAGATGTGGGATGAATCGATCATGGATTATGAGATGAAGCTTGCCGCCCGCGACGCAGGCATCCATGACTTCATCATGTCCTCAAAAGACGGATACCAGATGATGCTGGAGGAAAACGGCAAAAACCTCTCCGGAGGTGAGAGGCAGAGAGTGGAAATAGCCCGGGTCCTGACCGGTGATCCTTCCATCCTGATTATGGATGAGGCCACTTCTGCCCTGGATGCCCGCACAGAATATGAAATTTCGGAATATATCCATTCCCGGGGGATTACCTGCATCATCATTGCCCACCGGCTCTCTACGATCCGTGACTGTGACGAGATCATCGTGCTGGACCAGGGCCAGGTCCTGGAGCGGGGAACCCATGAAACGCTGATGGCGCAGGACGGCTTCTATAAGAAGCTGGTCCAGTCGTCATAGACAGGAGGCGCGAATGGGCATATACGGTGAACAACTGAAAGAACGCCAGACGATGGACGATCTGTCCGTAAAAAAGAATGGAAGGATGCTGGCGGGTTCCGTCAGCAGCAGAATTCCTTTTGACGGATCGCCTGATACCATACACGATAACCTGCGCCAGATCGGGCTGATCGCTGATTACTTCCGGCTGGAAGTGCCGGTTTATGAACCCGGTGAGGAGGGGCTGCCTGAGCTGATCGACCTGATTCTGCATCCGACCGGCATCATGAAAAGACGTGTCCTGCTGGACGGACCCTGGTGGAAGGACAGCGATGCCCCTCTGCTGGTCACTTTTCGCGAGGATAAACCGGAACGTGTCCTTGCCCTGTTTCCGGATACATTCAGAGGCTACTATTACAGGGACAGCCAGACGAACCGGAAGATCCGGATTACCGGAAAGAATCAGGATCAGTTTGAGAAAAATGCATTCTGTTTCTACCGTCCGCTGCCGCCGAAGCCGCTTAC
>ONVT01000180.1 GCA_900321365.1 uncultured Eubacteriales bacterium
AGGCTGAAGCTGGAGGGCGGCCTTGACTGCATCATGGTCGACTATCTGCAGCTGATGAGCGGATCCGGCCGGAGCAGCGATTCGAGGCAGCAGGAGATCTCCGAGATCTCGCGCGGCCTGAAGGAGATTGCGAGGGAACTGCATGTTCCCCTGGTCGCCCTGAGCCAGCTCTCCCGCGCGGTGGAGCAGAGGCCGGATCACCGGCCGGTCCTGAGTGACCTCAGGGAGTCCGGCGCCATCGAGCAGGATGCGGATGTGGTCATTTTCCTGTACCGCGACGACTATTACAACAAGGACAGCGAACGGCAGGGAATCGCAGACATTATGATCCGCAAGCAGCGGAACGGCCCCTTAGGCGACGTGGAGCTTGTGTGGCTGCCGGAGTACACGAAGTTCGCGAATATGGCAAATGAACGTGATGTGAAGCAGGGCTCTTAATCTGAGGTGGCCGGAAACACCGGCGGTATCAGATTTGCCGCATAGATCGTTGATGGTATGGCAGATAGTATCAACGGCTGGAAGAGAGATGTCATAGACGGGAAATGAACAGGAAAGCAGGAGGAATTCATATGAATACCGAACAATTCTTCGAAAAAGTGTTGTCGGTGAAACTGACACAGGACCGCAGGGCACTGGACATTATCGACCAGACGCTTCTGCCCGGAACCATCCGGCGTATCCGCCTGGAGACAAAGGAAGAGATCTGGGAGGCGATCAAGAAACTCAGGGTACGCGGCGCGCCCGCGATCGGCGTGAGCGCGGCATACGGCATGGCGGTTCTGTCGCCCAGGATCGAGGCTGACAGCTTCGGGGCATTTTACGAAGAATTCAGAAAGCTGAAGGAGTACTTTGCTTCCTCACGGCCGACAGCCGTGAACCTGTTCTGGGCGCTGGACCGGATGGACGCGTGCGCAAGGAAGGCCGGAGAAGAGGGAAAGAGCCTGGATGAGATCTGCGAGCTGCTCTACAGAGAAGCGGACGCGATCTGCGCTGAGGACGTCCAGATCAGCCGGAATATCGGCGAGATCGGGTTTAAGCTGCTGCAGGAGCTCAAAAAGCCGGACAGGCCGGTCGGAATCCTGACGCACTGTAACGCGGGAACTCTTGCCACCGCGAAATACGGGACGGCGACGGCTCCGATGTATATCGCCCTTGAGCATGGCTGGGCCGGCAGCGACATGCATGTCTACTGTGATGAGACCAGGCCCCTGCTGCAGGGCGCCCGCCTGACGAGCTTCGAGCTGAGCTCGGCAGGAATCACGACGACGGTCCAGTGTGACAACATGGCCTCGCTGCTGATGCGTTCCGGAAAGATCGACATCGTCTTCGTGGGCTGCGACCGTGTCGCCGCGAACGGGGACGCCGCCAACAAGATCGGCACCAGCGGCGTCGCGATTCTGGCAAAACACTATGGAATTCCGTTCTACGTGTGCGCGCCAAGCTCCACCATCGACCTGAAGACGCCGAACGGCAGCCAGATCCCCATCGAGATGCGGGACAAGGACGAAGTCACGACCATGTGGTACAAAGAGCGCATGGCGCCGGAGGGCATCGATGTGTTCAACCCGGCCTTTGATGTGACCGACCACGGCCTGATCACCGGCATGATCACGGAGAAGGGGCTGTGCACGGATCCGTACGGGGAGGCGTTCGCACGCGTCGGGATCGGATGACACATTTCCGGCCATGAATCATCACGCCGCGATGGCAGGCGCAAACTACGATAAGCCACTTGTTTTGACAAGGCTTCTCTGCTATGATGTGCATAATCCCATCCGGAAAGCGGGGGGATGAAATATTTAATTATAGAAAAGGAGAAAGAACAAACATGGCAAAATGGGTATGTAATGTCTGTGGTTATGTACATGAGGGAGATACTCCGCCGGAAGCATGTCCGGTCTGCAAGGCACCCGCGTCCAAGTTCACGAAGCAGGATGAAGAGATGACATGGGCAGCGGAGCATGTGGTCGGCGTAGCCTCTGACGCTCCCGAAGATATCAAGGAAGACCTGAG
>ONVT01000299.1 GCA_900321365.1 uncultured Eubacteriales bacterium
CTCCAGAATTTCCGGCTCGTGGACGGCAGCGGAAGCATGATTTCCTTTTTCGACGAGCGGCAGAGCGAGAATCCGCTGTGCTGCACCTGTCCGGAGACAGAGGGATCCAATGATGACATAGAGAAGGAGTTCTTCCTGGGAGCTGAGGGGTATTCTGATGCAGAGCAGAACGAACCCTTTTCAGAATCAGAAGAGGAAGATGTCCTGATGAATCATGCAGAAAAGATCCGTGCCGGGAAAGAACGCCTGGAAGGGAGTATTGTTAACGAAGGAGATTCCGGAGAATGGCGGGTTGAGGCTGCTCTCGGTTACTGGCTTGCGGAGCCCTTCCAGCATCAGGGGATCATGACGGAGGCGGTGGAGGCACTTCTTGCGCACGCGCAAAGAGACCTCGGAATCCGGAGGGTCTGGGCGGATTATTATGAGGGAAATGACAAGTCCTGCAACGTGATGAAGCGGCTGGGATTACATTTTCATCATGTTGAGAAGGACCGGTATCTTGAGGCGCTGAAGGAGAGGCGCACGGCGATTGTGTATGTGAAGGATATCTGAAGCTGTGCCCGTTCGTTCCATCGACGAGGCTTTCCGACACAGCAGATCGTTGTCTTTACCGCCAATTGAAAAAAGACGGCATCCTCAGATGCCGTCTTCCCATCCTCCGCCGTCTTCGTGCGGAGCCGTTTTCTTTTCTTTGTGCCGCATCGCCGTGGTCTGGAAGGTGAAGTAATCCGGACGGTGGCGCGACTGCGTCCACTCAAACATGACACCCTCCGAGTTGAAGGTCTGGCCGGTGACGACCGCAAGCGTGTCATAGCCCTTCAGGTCGAGGCAGTCTTCGTCGATCTGCGTGATACGCTCGACCGTGATCGTGCGTTTGCTCATCACAATGCTCATATTCAGATCGTGCTCGATGTACTTGTAGATCGAGCTTACGCAGATCTCCTTCGTCAGCCCGGGAACAAGTTTCTTGTCGAAGAGATTCACGTCGAAGACGCAGGGATCCCCGTCAAGCGAGCGCACTCTCTGAATGTAGTAGAGCTCCGTTCCGACCGCAAACCCGGTTCTCTTTGCAATGTGCTCATCCGCGGTCAGCTCAGCGAAGCGGATCAGCTTAGTGGTCGTCTTGAGGTTGTTGCGCCGCGCGCTCTCGCCGAACGATTCGATTCCGGCTATCAGGAAGGGCGGCGTCTGTGTCTTCGTGTAGATGACCCGGACTCCTCTTCCGTGCATCGGCTGTACATAACCCTCATCGGCAAGCATTGCGATCGCGCGACGCACTGTGTTGCGAGAGCAGTCGAACCGCACGATGAGCTGGTTCTCCGAAGGCATCAGCGACTGGTACGTGAGCCGTTCGGATTCGATGTCGTCCTTCAGTTCCCTGTAAATTGCTTCAAACTTTGACTTTGGCATATTCTTTTCCACCCACTCAAAAGATTTCTTGTTTAAACATACCAAATATCATTATAATACGTAATTCTGTTCAGTCAAGTCATAATTCTGCCAAAATGAGCAAAAAACCCGATTTTCTTTTATACCAGACTCAAATCTCATGGAAATGGAAACTCTTTTTTCCGGACGCGTAATCGGCAACGATCTGGCCGCTGCCTTCCAGGAGATACTTGTATGTAACAAGTCCGTCAAGCCCGACCGGTCCCCTCGCGTGGAGCTTGCTGGTTGAGATTCCTACCTCCGCGCCGAATCCGTAGCGGAATCCGTCGGCAAAGCGGGTCGAGCAGTTGCGGTATACGCCCGCGGAATCCACCAGTGCCATAAAGCGCTGTGCTGCTTCGTCGTCTTTCGTGAGAATGCAGTCCGTGTGGTGCGAGCCGTACCGGTTGATATGCGCGGCGGCCTCCTCCACGCTGCCTACCAGCTTCACGGACAGAACAAGATCCAGATACTCCGTGCGGAAGTCATTCTCCCCCATGATATCTTCGGGAGCAAAGCCGGATCCGGTCGCGCCACCAGGCTGTTTTTCTGGTTCGTCCGCGCCATCAGGTTGCTTTCCTGATACAACCGCACCATCAGGCAGTTTAACAGATACGGATGAGCTGTCTGCCAGAATCTCCGATACCTCTGTTGTGCCGCGCAGCTTCACGCCGGCTTTCGCGAGCGCATTTGCGGCCACGGGAAGAAATGCACGGGCGATGTCTCTGTGCACGAGGAGTGTCTCTGTGGAATTGCACGCGGCAGTGTACTGGGTCTTCGCGTCGATCAGGATCGGAATGGCCTGTTCAAAGTCGGCGGCTCTGTCGACGTAGGTGTGACAGATGCCGTCGGAGTGCCCCATCACCGGGATTCGGGTGTGATCCATGATGTAGCGGACAAATGCATTTGACCCGCGGGGAATCAGCAGGTCCACGCAGTCGTCACACTCCAGGAGCTCGTCTATTTCACTGTGAGCCGAAACCTGGAGCAGGCAGAGCGCGGGAAGACCGGCAGAAGACGCCGCCTGCGCGATCAGATCAAAGAGTACCTTGTTTGTGGAGGCGGTCTCCTTTCCGCCTTTCAGGACAGCGCAGTTGCCGCTCTTGATACACAGGCAGCTGATCTGCACGAGGGCATCCGGTCTCGCTTCAAAGATGATTCCGATCACGCCGATCGGGACGGTGACCCGCTTCAGGATCAGCCCCTCGTCAAGCTGGCGGTGGAGAGTGATTTTTCCGGTCGGACTCTCCAGGGAGATCAGGCTGTCGATCCCGGCAAGGCAGTCCGAGAGCTTGTGTTCGTCAAACCTCAGCCTCTTGATAACCGCGTCAGCAATCCCGGACGCTTCCGCGCGAGCAAGATCCTCCCGGTTTGCCGCGAAGATATCCTCTTTGTGTTCACTGAGAGAGCGCGCGGCAAGACGCAGC
>ONVT01000182.1 GCA_900321365.1 uncultured Eubacteriales bacterium
CATTTTCCCATCTGCGTCAACCATCTGCGTCAACCATCTGTGTCAGCCATTTGTGTCAACCGCCTGTGTCAGCCGCCTGTGTCAGCCATCTGTGTCAGCCGCCTGTGTCAGCCGCCTGCTGCTCCATCGGTCAGAAACGAAGCCGGCTTCAGCCAGCTTTCGCTCCATCAGTCAAGAACGAGGACGGCGATATATACTCGGTCGTGACCTGCCCGTCCGGCTGAACCGTCTTCATCTCGATTTTCACCGTATATGCCCAGATAACGAGCGCGGCGAGCAAAACCACCATCGCCACAACCAGGAGCCACATGCCGGGCGTCGTGACACGGATGTAGTCGTCCACCTGCTCCGGGGACGAGATCCTGAGAGGTCTTGGGGGCAGAGGCGCTTCTGTCTGCGGCGCGGTGCCCGGCTGGGGGGCAGCGTTTG
This sequence comes from uncultured Eubacteriales bacterium, assembly GCA_900321365.1. Next base: position 430 of record ONVT01000182.1, read on the forward strand.
CCTGTGGCGCGGTGCCCGGCTGGGGGCCGGCATCTGCCTGTGGCGCGGTGCCCGGCTGGGGAGCAGCGTTTGCCTGTGGCGCGGCGGGAGTGTCTGTTCCCACACTCTGCGTTGTCTTCTCTTCCTGTTCCATAAACTTTTCCCGTCTTTATCACTCTGATACTACAGACATTTCAGTTCATGCCAAAATACGCCAGCACGCTTTTCCCCGCCTGTCGATTGATCTGTCCGGAGGAAACATCTGACGCTTTATTCATAATAACAATTTAGTCATTTATTTGCAATCCTTGCCGGAGGAAGGAATTCCGTAGAAAAGCGCGTTCATCACCCCCGCCGCGACCGTGCTTCCTCCCTTCCTTCCCATTGCGGCTATCACGGGAATATTCCGCGCCCCGCAGGTTTCCAGAATCTGCCGCTTACTTTCTTCCACATTCACGAACCCGACCGGAACGGCGACGATCAGCGACGGAGCAAAGGATGTCGTCCGGATCAGCTCATCCAGGCGAAACAGCGCAGTAGGCGCATTTCCGATGACATAGACCGCGTCCGGATGCTGCGCGGCCGCATACCCCATCGAGGCCCATGCCCTTGTCGTGCCCTCCCGGGCGGCCATCTGAGCGATCGTCGGGTCTGCCATGAAACACCGGACTGTATTGTGAAACCTCTCACAGGAGGGGCGGCTGATTCCGGCAAGCGCCATATTGGTATCCGTGATGATATCGTTTCCGCTTTCAAGCGCCTCTCTTCCCGCTCGCACCGCGTCACCGGAGAACACCATGTTCCGGGCAAAATCAAAGTCCGCCGTCGCGTGGATCACGCGACGGACAACTTCCAGCTCCCCGCCTTTCCAGGACACCCCCATTTTCGCCAGTTCCCGGCTGATCAGACGCATGCTCTCAGCCTCGATCCCGGCAGGATCGGCAATCATGCCTGCCCGGTTCTTTGTCTCTTTTTCCATATTGCTGTCCCACTCCGTTGTCGTTACAAGTCACACTTTATGAACTTCTCCTTAAGATCCTCATGATCTGCTCCATATCCACGTTCCTTCGAAACGCATCCGCCAGGGCATCCAGCTCCCGTTCCCGCTCCTGCTGCCGGTCAGGACTTTGGAATGTCGGCATGCCCAGCCCTTTTCTCCGGGCCAGGAGTTCGGCAAGCCGGTCCACCGCCTCTCCGCTGTCGAAGAGGCCGTGCAGGTAAGTCCCGCAGACATTCCCCCGCGCGCAGACCCTGACAGGCCCGGTGTCCGCAGGATACTGCGTCACCCCGGAATGGATCTCATACCCGTATACGGAAACGCCTGAAAGATATCCCTCCCGGATCATTCCTCTCACCCTGAGGCGGGTCTTCTCCTTCCGGAAAACAGTTGTCGCCGGGAGCAGGCCGAGTCCCTTCTGCGACAGGACCGCGCCCCTGCCCTCTGTCCCGTCCGGATCACAGAGCTCTGCTCCCAGCATCTGGAATCCCCCGCAGATGCCAAGAACATATGCGCCTTCTGCCGCCGATTCCATGATCCGGCCGGCCAGACCGCTTTCCCGCAGCCAGGCAAGATCCTCAAGAGTGCTCTTCGTCCCCGGAAGGATGACCAGATCCGGCGCTCCATATTCCTCTTCTTTTCGCACGTAGCGCACGCCGAACAGGGGGTGGGAACAAAGCGGATCAAGGTCAGTAAAATTAGATATCCTCGGAAGACGGATGACGGCGATGTCAACCGGTTTTCCATGTATGCGCCGCCCTGTATCAATCACCAGAGAGTCCTCCGCTTCCAGCGAGAGCGGCAGATACGGAAGCGTGCCGACCACGGGAATTCCAAGCTTTTCCTCCAGCATGGCGATCCCCGGGGTCAGGAGAGACAGATCCCCGCGGAACTTGTTGATGATCAGCCCCCGTATCCGTCTTTGCTCATCCTCTTCCAGAAGCTTCACCGTCCCGTACAATTGAGCGAACACCCCGCCCGGGTCGATGTCCCCGACAAGCAAAACCGGCGCGTCCACCAGACGCGCCAGCCCCATATTGACAATATCATCCTCTTTGAGGTTTATTTCCGCAGGGCTGCCCGCACCCTCGATCACGACGACATCCACCTCTCCGGCAAGGCTCTCATATGCGCTTAGGATTCCGGGGAGAAGTTTTTTCTTCATCGCAAAGTATTCCCGTGCGCTGTACTGCCCAAGGACTTCCCCGTTCACGATCACCTGGGACCTTGTGTCGCCGCATGGCTTGAGAAGAACCGGGTTCATGCGCACATCCGGCTCGATCCCGGCGGCAAATGCCTGCAGGATCTGCGCCCTTCCCATCTCCAGTCCGTCCTTCGTCACTCCCGAATTCAGGGCCATATTCTGGCTCTTGAATGGGGCACAGCGGTATCCGTCCTGATGAAGGACCCTGCACAGCGCCGCAGTGAGAAGGCTCTTGCCGACATTCGACATCGTGCCCTGGATCATGATGTTGTACGCCATATCCGATGTCCTCCCAGCTTAAAGGTGCCTGTCACTGTGAACTTGAGATTCCATTTTCCTCTTCTCTGCACTTCTTTCGGTGTTCTATATGCTGCCATGAGTTTCTTCCACTTTTTTTCCATACCAGTAGATCATAACAAACAGAAGGAAAACAAATACCACCGTCAGGGTAATATTCACCATCATCTCAGTTCTGAACAGCAGCATCAATACAGCAAATACCACACCGATCAGGACCGCCTGTACACAAAACTGTCTGTACTTGCTGCATTTGGCCTTTGCATGCCTGTTTCCCAATGCAAACAGGCATCCAAAAAACAGAAGAAATGAAACCACCAGAAACAGGATCTTTGGCAAAAGACTGACCTCACCTTCCTGCATGAATTCCAGACCATTCGTGATGTTGTTCATGGCAAAGATAATGAACAGATGAAGCATCATATAGGCAAGCCCGTTTGTCCGCTTCTCACGGTCAATGATATGGTCGTAAAACACACCGTAGCTGAGGAACAGGCCTACAACGATCAGGAACGCCATCAGTGCGAAATAAGTGCTGCGAAAAGAAAACTCTCCAACAAAATAGGACGCGATAGCAATAATCATCTCTCCAAATGTAAAGACCACGTACAGCATCGCGCGTTCCGAAAGATGTGTAAAGTCCACAATACTTTCGCTTTTCTGCGGGCTTGTTAATAATACGGCTCCTATACCAAACAATACCGCTGCAAGTGACAGCCAGGTAGTCCCTGTCGCCCGGAAAACAGGAATATCTCCAAGTACGATAGTCGCCTCGATAAACAAGATGGACGCCATGCGGATGGTCTGCTGCCGGTTTTCTTCCGTCTTATGGTTTCTCAGCTCGATCAGATATTGGACTCCGATGTTAATCAGGATCAATGCCCACGCAACATGGTACTGGGTATGAAACCTCTGCCAATCTACCCTTGTTCCTTCGCCTATAAAGTACATCAGGAACATATTGATGAACAGGAAGACATGTTCCCTGATGCTGTGCCTGCCATATATGTTGATATAGTAAGTCGTATGATTCCAGATCTGTATGACAGCCAGTGTTGTCATGATATATGCCAGAAATGCCGGCAGTGAAACAAAACCGTTCTCAAAGACATGCAGAAGATCATTGTTCCGCCCTATGATATAAACGAAGATCAGATCGTAGATCAGTTCCACATATTCGACTTTCTTTTCTTTAGGCTGTGCAATATCCTTAACCATGAAAGCCTCTTTCCATGCTGTAGATCCGTCATCTCTTCATAAAAAGGATCCATCTTCCTCAACCATTATTTTAGCTCATGTCTTCTTCAGGAACAGCCACGCATCCTGCCGTGTATGGATCAGAGACTGTGCAATGGACTCTGATCCCTACGTGTTTGTGAACCTCCCATGAATAAAATTCACGTGCTTCCTGATGCGGCTTGCGCCGCAGGCTACTGTAGGCAGCCGGACCTGGTCCCCCAATGATAAACCATATCCCTTA
>ONVT01000183.1 GCA_900321365.1 uncultured Eubacteriales bacterium
GTGTGACTTGTAACTCTGCCGGAAATCGTTTATGATAGGTAATCATTTGAACGATGGAGGTTCCTCATGAAACACAGTTTATCTCTGCGTAAAACCGGCATGCTTCTTGCCATGCTGTTTCTGTGCCTGTCGCTTACAGGCGCCCTTACCACTGTAAAGGCAGCGTCCCGCACCACGCTGCTTGTCGGACAGACAAAGCAGCTGAAAAAGCAGGGCGCGGCCGGATGGAAGTCGTCCCGCCCTTCCGTGGCCACTGTTTCAGCGTCCGGGCTGGTCACCGCTCTCAAAAAAGGATCCACCACGGTGACTGCAGTCCGGGGAGGCAGGAAGCTGACCTGGAATATCACGGTCTTGTCGCCGGTCCTGAGCGCATCACAGAAGAATGTGGACGTCGGGAAAAAGTTCACCCTCTCCCTGAAGAGGGCATCCGGCCTCAGGTTCTCCTGGAGTGTCTCGGATCCTTCCATCCTGAAACTGAAAAAGAAGAACAACTACAAATACAAGGTGACAGGGCTGCGCAACGGAACTGCCGATGTCATCGTTTCAAACGGTTCCTGGCAGGCCGTCTGCACGGTGATCGTGGGCACCGGCATTACGGATGAACAGCAGGCCGCGCAGAACCAGAACCAGCCAGCCGCCGCAAAGCCCTCTGACCCGAGCAACATCGTCCTCTATATGGACGGCAATATTTTCAAGGAGATGACCCACAGCCGTTCCGATACCGCCATCTACATCAGTTCGCTCTCCCGGTATGGACAGAGCGCTCCTCTCTACATTCACAAGGACGGGGGGGACGGTCTGGAAAACATCTGGGCCGCAACGAACAACGGGGCGGTCGGCGTCGCCGGAGCCCAGCTGAGCGCGGACGCGGTCCAGGGAACCATCCTGAAAGCCTGCACCTGGGCCAGGGCGATCTGTGACAGTCCTTATCACGGGTATGATTACGGCCATGACTATGCGGGCGCCAGCCTCATGTACACCTTCGGGCAGGCAAAGCCGAATGCCCTCGGGACCGGTGATTACTGCTGCTCCACCGTCCCGCTGTGCGCCTATTATTTCGCCGGCGTCAATGTGATCGGCGAGAATCTGGGCGGAGCGGACGCAAAGTATATCCCGAATTCGACAAAGCTGTTTTACGAAGGCAGCATGGGCGAGATCACCTTCTACGAGAACGGGGTGCTGACCGGCACCCGCTATCTGTCAAACTACCAGTGGAGGATCTTTGCCGCCTGCGGCTTTACGGATGTCTACAGCTCCTACGAGAAGAATCCGGACGGATTCGTCTTCCAGCCGGGCGATGTCGTCACGGCGAACGGCCACACGCAGATGGTGCTGTCAGCAGGAACAAGGAAGGACGCGGAGGTTGTCCAGGCTTACGGCCCTGATAAGGTTCCTTCCGGTACGATGCCCAAGGGCGGCGATCAGTCCTATGAGATCGGGCGGGCCTACGGGCTTCGTACCAACCCGGCGATCAGGCATATCATGCGCTTTACGGGAGCAGGGGTACGGCTCAACACGGTCGGCCTCGTGTAAGGATAAGGATTAAGAATCTTTTCTGTTTCCTGCCGTACAGGACATGCTATAATGAGTCAAATAAACACAAAGGAGTTCCATTTATGTCCCAGTTTTGCAAAGCCAAGATCCGTCTTCTTTTCGTTCTCCTGTTCGGGGGACTGCTCCTCTTCCTTGTCCCCGCAGCCCGGACATATGCTGAGGGGCCTTATAAAAACTGCAATCCAAGTGAGGTGCATCCGATCTGGTGGAAGGCTACGATCCGCTATGATGTCTCAGGCAGAATCGAGGAAACCGGAGAACGCGTAAACCTTGAGAGCGGAGACAAGGTTACGGTTGTCTCTTATGACAGAACAGGCTCGAAGCGGATTATGCTCAAAGACGGGACCCACACGACCGTGTCCGCCAATGCGGTTGAAGTCTATGAAGACGCCTGTACGCCCGGAGACTACTCCAGGGAGACAAAGACCCGGTTTGTGAATTCCAGAAAACTGACCAGCAAGACCAAATACCTGATCTGGGTTTCCACAGACATGCAGAGCCTGAATATCTTTACCGGCTCAAACAGAAACTGGACACTGTATAAGTCTTATAAGTGCTCCACCGGCATGGCCGGTTATGAGACTCCGATCGGACTCCGCGCCATCTACGAAAAGATGCCGGTCTGCCACTCAATCCAGTGGGAGAGCGATCTGAGGAATTTCCTGAGCTTCGGCGGCAGCGGGATCCACAAGTGGCCTGGCGGAGGCATGGCCGGAAATATCGGTGAACACCCCTGCTCACATGCCTGTATCCGGCTCGGCGCGGGTCCGTCCCTCAAGGTCTACAGGATGATTCCTGTCGGCACCCGTCTTCTGGTCTACTGATGACGCGGCTTGTGCTGCTTTTGAGAATACGCCATAAAGAAAGAACCGGCTTCAGGCCGGTTCTTTCTTATGCACTGTCTTCGCCAGGCTGTGCCTCTTCAGGGGGCGCTCCTGCCCTTTTGACCTCCCTCACAACGTAAAGGGGCTTTTTCGTTGACGTACTGATGAGTTTTCCGATATATCCTCCGATGATTCCCAGCATAAGGAACAGCATTCCGGAGACTATCAGCATCAGGCACATCAGGGAGGACCATCCGGTCTGTATAGTGGGATCCAGGATCTTGCGGACGATCACCACTATCGTCATGATGAAACCGATGACAGAGAAGAAGCATCCCAGAACATTAGATACCTTCAGCGGGATTGTCGAATAATCCATGAAGTTCATAAACAGCTTCAGGCCTTTCCGGAAGGTATAATTCGATTTGCCGTACTGCCTGGCGTAGTGTTCTACCGTAATATCCGCCATCTTGTCTGTCGTCCTGGCGAACAGCAGCTGGATGAACGCGTCATTTCCACGGTATTTCCGGATCTCTCTGATCACATAGGCGCGGGCGCACCAGAAAGAGCTCATCTCGATATCTTTCGGGCGCTCGACAAGGTGAAACAGAAGGAACTGGCTGATTCGTCCGGTAAGATTCTTGAAGAAAGAAAAATTCCTCTTCCTGTAGACACCGAACACGACATCATAGCCTTCCTGTATCTTCTCAAGAAACGCAAGAATCTGTTCGGGGCGGTTCTGAAGATCGTCATCCATCCCGACCACATACTCGCCTTTGGCATACTGCAGGCCTGCGAGAATAGCGGCGTGCTGCCCAAAATTCTTCGCCAGGTCGACCGCCGTAACCTTTCCCGGATATCTGTCCGCGCACTCTCTGATCCTGTGAATCGTGCCGTCCTTTGAGCTGTCGTTCACGAGAATCATCTCACACTCATAATCGTCCCAGCGCCCGAAGCATTCCATACACAGGTCAACGACCTGACCGATGGATTGCTCCGAGTTATAGCATGGAATTACCACTGATACCAGCATCCTGTGCCACCCTGATCTTTATTTGGGAAAGAATCCGGCTGATTCTTTCATGACAGTCCTGTGCGTCTTTTCCCCTGACTATCAGCTGCCCGATCCGGTCCGCGCCGGATCTCATCCGCCTTACCGGATCACCCGGTTTTACATTGAAGGACAAATCATAGACATAATCCGGCAGTTCTTCAGGAAGCAGAATCTCTCCGAGAATTCCGTCTGAGGGCGCCGAGATCAGCCAGGTTGCGTTCGCTCCTCCGGGCCTTTGAAACAGATGTCCGACTTCCTCACCAAGCGCACACTTCACGATCGCTTCAAAATAATCGATTCCGTAATAGATTCCTACCGTATCGGTGATGGCAGTCGCGCCGGCTCTCGGCGTCGCCTCAATCACCCACAGCTCATCCTCCGCGAGCATGCAGTCCATGTCGACAGCGCAGTCATCGAATTCCAGGCTCCGGCAGATGCTGGCGGCAAATTCACAGATCCTGCCGGAGAGCTCACCGGCTCTCTTCCAGGGAACATGATGGCCCTGCGGAAAAGGAGGATTCCCGTTGTGGAGGTCATTGCCCAGAGGAAGGACATATACGCACTGCCCATGGCTGACCATCGCCTCGATACCGAACATCTCGCCCTGCAGGAACTTCTCGACCAGGACATATTCCTTTTTTGTCTGGCTGCGCGCAGACTCGTAAGCCATCCGGGCCTCATCCGGTGAGTCCACTCTCCTCACGCCCCTGCTTCCCGTCAGGTCAACCGCCTTGACCATAAGGGGGAATCCGATCCGGCTGCAGGCCTCCTCCAGTTCCCCGGGGGTTCTGACCGGTATATAAGGGGCGGTTCTTATTCCCGCCCCGGCAAACAGTTCCTTCTGGATGAGTTTGTCAACCGCGGCCTCGCCTCCGATCCCGGGTCCCGGGAGGGATCTCTCTTTCGCGACAACAGCCATTGACCGGGTCCCGACATCCATACAGCAGGTCGTCACGCCGTCGATCGCACGTCCTTCTATTGCCGCAAGAACCTCCGAGGGCTTTGTGATATCGCACCATACCACCTCGTCCGCATACCCGATCCCCTGGTAAGGTCCCGGAATCGTAGCCGCGATGGTATGGACGCCAAGCCGTCCTGCAGCCTTGAAAAGGGGGATCTGAGAATAGCTCGCCCCCAGCACAAGCAGTGTTTTCGGCAAAATGTCCTCCTTCTGTGTCCTCATCATTCCCGGACAGTACTGCCATTGCAGGTTCTTAGCGATTATAGCCTATCCCATGGTGTATTGCAATTTTTTAAAATTGCGGTATGATAAGTGATGTTGTGCCAGGTTACAAGTCACGCTCCCGCCACCCCCGTGGCCGTGACTTGTAACTGTGACGGTTGACAGAAAGGATAACCCATGAAAAAAGTCGCGATTCTTCAGTCTGATTATATCCCGTGGAAGGGATATTTTGATATTATCAATTCTGTGGACGAATTCATACTGTATGATGACATGCAGTATACAAGGCGGGACTGGAGGAACCGGAATCAGATCAAGACCGCTAACGGCATGCTGTGGCTTACGATCCCGGTCGATACGAAGGGGAAGTATTTCCAGAAGATCAATGAGACGAAAGTATCCGGACACAGATGGACCCGGGAGCATATGAGGGCGATTCAGCTTGCGTATGCGCACGCGCCTTACTATGACCGGTATAAGACCTTTCTGGAGGAGCTCTACGCAAAGGCGGACGGGATGGACTATCTCACCGATATCAACCGTACCTTTATCGAATCCATCTGCGCCGAACTCGGAATCCGGACAAAGATCACCCTCTCTTCCGATTATGAACTCGCGGAGGGAAAAACGGAGCGCCTGGCAGAGCTTGTCAGGTCTGCCGGAGGAGACTGGTATCTGTCAGGGCCTGCGGCAAAGGACTACATCGAAGATGAGGTTTTTGAGAAGGCCGGGGTCGGGCTCGCCTATATGAGCTATGAAGGATATCCCGAGTACCCGCAGCTTCACGGCGAGTTTACCCACAACGTCAGTATCCTGGACCTGCTCTTCATGACGGGAGAGAAGGCCCCGGAGTACATGCTGAGTTTTCACTGAGATTCTATGCCTGCCGCTGTCCCGCCTTCGGACACGATACGGTACATCTTGTTGTCCTCGTCAAACTGTCCCACTTCTTCTGCCCTGGCCGTGCTGTCATAGTACTCGTGGATATAATTGATCGTCGTGCTGATGTCGTTGTCGATCAGATACACCTTGTCATTGTTGATGCAGTCACGGTAGGGATTCGTCATGCCATACTGTTCAAGGACCGCCTGGTAACAGGGACTGCCGGAAGGCCATCCGCCCAGAGGCGCCATATTCGACCCGACGTCCAGGGGAACCAGAGACAGCGGTCCGTACGCGGGAGCCAGCGCGTACAGGCCTACCTTCGTCAGGTACAGATGCTCCGTATCGGAACTGACCCCGGCGATAAAGTTCTGCGACTGCTCGCTCTTGAGCGCTTTTTCTTTCGTGTTATGCCTCCACTGGCCCCGCCACTGATCCTGGTTCAGTGCCAGGACGATCA
>ONVT01000340.1 GCA_900321365.1 uncultured Eubacteriales bacterium
AACCAAAGGTTCCCATTCCGATACAGGGAATCTGTTCACCGGTATTGAATGTTACTTTTGGAATCAGTGTTGCATCGATTTTCATAATCTTCCTCCCTCTGTCATAGCACTGCACGAAGCAGCCTCTTTGTGGTTTCCTTGTCAATATCTAACCGGATACCGCCAAAAACCGGCTATTCGCCCTCTTCTGTACAACTATTCTGCCTGCGTTTGTCGGAAATGCCGGAATGAATCCTGTCCGAATTAGTTTCATTATAGGCTCCCCAAATGTCGAAACAAGTGATAATATTAACTCATAACAGGACAATATTCAGATCATTTCAGAGGTTTTTTATGAAGTATTTGGATTACAGAGAGACAAGAAAGCACGGCACCTTCCGTTTTCCGGTGGCATGGTACCACGAGAATCCGAAGACGCCGCGCTACCTGATGACGTTTCACTGGCATAAAGAATATGAGATCGTACGGGTGCTGAAGGGCACATTTCCGCTCTCCCTGGACGGCTATATCTATCATGTGTCAAAGGGAGAGTGCATCATCATCCCCTCAGGCGTCATCCACGGCGGAACGCCGGAGGACTGTTATTACGAGTGCATCCTGTTTGACCCCGCCATCCTGACGGTGGACAGCAATCACATCTGCATGCCTCTTCTGCAGAGAATCATTGACAGGGAGGAACTTCCGGAACTGTTTGTCTGGCCTGCCGGATCCATGATCGCTTCCATCGCCGGACATCTGTCCGAGCTTCTGACGTCGCGTCCGCCGGGATATGAACTTGCCGCACAGGGTTATTTCTATCTGATTATCGCCGAGCTGATCCGGGGCGAAGTACTGGTGCCGGCGGAGAAGGAAAAGCTGAACCCTTCCGGGAAGAGTGTGAAGAAGGTGCTCGACTATATCTCGGAGCACTATATGGAACAGATCCGGCTGGAAGACGTTGCTTCCCTCGCGGGGATGAACGCCAATTATTTCTGCGGGCTGTTCAAGTCCTTCACGGGACAGTCCCCCATGTCCTACCTGAATTATTACCGGGTCGAGTGTGCCAGCGAGATGCTCGCGGCACGGGACATCACCATCCCGGAGGCCGCCGAGCAGTGCGGGTTCCGCGACGTCGGCTACTTCACCAGATGTTTCAAGAAGCAGAAAGGGATGACGCCGTCGCAGTTTATGAAGCAGCGTTTCTGAACAAAAAGAGAGGTGTGTGATGGATAATGATCTTCGAAAGAAGGCTCTTGCTGTCTACGGGGAACTATCCCGTGTAATCAGGACACGCCGTGAAAACGGAATCTACACGGCTATGGGATTCACCAGCGACCTGGATGTTCTTCTTGATTTTCAGGTGGAAAAGCTGAATGAACTGCTTGAGCGATATGTGCCGGACGGTGTCCTGGAGGAGATGAAACCTGCACCTGTGATCCGCAATGAGAGAGAACTCCTGGAGACCATCGTCAGTTATTGTATCCGCGGAGCCGGCGGGGAAGCCGACATGGAGGATATTGAACTGATCCGGAGCCATTTTTCGTGCCAAAACGGTATGGGCGGAAATGCAGTGCAGGCCGCACTGGCGCTGGCTCAGTTCGGCGGCGGCTCTATCGTGCATCTGACAGATGACTCTTTTGAGGTGCGCGAGCAGCTGGATTATCCCTGTATCCGCGTGGCGCTTCCGGACGGAACGCTTGGCGGTTCAATGGACCTGGTTCAGAAGAACCCGCAGGAGATTCACGTGATCCTGCAGTACCAGAAGGGAAATGTGATCCGGCTGGGAAAACAGGAGGCAGAGATTCCCGATTCGAACCGGCTGATCCTGAATAAGAATACCATCAACATGATCCTTCCTCTGGATGAAGATTATCTCACCTGGATTGAGACAAACGCCCGTCAGGTGTCCAGCGATATGCTCTCAAGCTTCAACTATGTTCTGGAAAAGGATATGCTGCGGCAGCGGCTGGAGCGCATTCTCCTGCATGTTGAACGCTACCGCAGGGGCAATCCGGAAGGCGTTGTGTACTATGAAGACGGATACTATCGTGACATGGAGATCCGGAAGCTGTGCATCGGGATGCTTTTTTCCGAAGTGGATATTCTCAGCATGAATGAGGAGGAGCTGCTTCACACGCTTAAGCTGTATGGAGAGAAGGCGGATCTTTCAGACATTCTCTCCTGCGTTCACGGCGTGGAAACCCTGATTGGACGTTTCGGCGTGAAAAAGGGCGTCGTGATTCACACAAAAGATTATGCCATGTATGTCGGTGACCGGAAGGGGTTTGACATTGAGAAGGGCATGTTCTGGGGCAATATGCTCGCTACGGCAAAGGCGCTGTTCGGAAACTACGGAAGTGATGAAGAGGTGAAACAGGTGCTGGAGCTTCCCTTCAGTGAGGCGGGGCTTAAGTACAGAGATATCATCCGGGAACATGGACTGGAAAACCGGGTGGTTCTGATTCCGACGTTCTATCTGGATAAGCCGAAGTACACGATCGGCCTTGGAGATTCCTTCACGGGTGGGATGCAGCTGTGCTTTTGAACTGTATCCGTTCGTCGGTGTAGTCGGCAAAGTATACTGTTAATCAGCAAAAAGATTTGTACGGGTTATTATGAACGCGCTGCTTCTGGTTTATCCGATCCTGCTTTTGGTTTTTACATTCTAC
>ONVT01000186.1 GCA_900321365.1 uncultured Eubacteriales bacterium
AAGATCATCGAAGGCCTTGGAAGCATAAAGGCGGATATTGCGTCCGGAAAGCTTACGTTCACGCCGGAGTATGAGGACATACACAGCTTTGTGGAGGCGCATCTGATTCGAAGGATCGGGGATGCAGGTAAGAAGCTGCATACCGGCAGAAGCCGCAACGACCAGGTTGCGCTGGACATGAAGCTGTATGTGCGCAGCGAGATCCGGAATACGGATGCGCTTCTGAAGGCGCTCCTTGCGACGATCCTGAAGGTGATGGAGGAGAACCTGGATACTTACATGCCTGGCTTCACCCATCTGCAGAAGGCACAGCCCGTCACGCTCGCGCACCACTTCGGCGCCTATTTCGAGATGTTCCGCAGAGACCGTGAACGGCTGGAATCAATCCTTTCCCGGATGGATACCTGCCCTCTTGGAAGCGGTGCGCTTGCCGGGACGACGTACCCGCTGGACCGCGATTTCGCGGCCAGGGAGCTGGGGTTCATCCGCCCGACGTCGAATTCCATGGATGGTGTTTCCGACAGGGATTACCTGATCGAATTCCTCAGCGCGCTGTCAATCTGCCAGATGCACCTGAGCCGGTTCGCGGAGGAGATGATCCTCTGGAACAGCAACGAATACCGGTTTGTGGAGCTGGACGACGCCTTCTCCACCGGATCGAGCATCATGCCGCAGAAGAAGAACCCGGACATAGCCGAACTGGTCAGGGGAAAGACAGGGCGTGTGTACGGCGCGCTGGTCTCGATTCTGACAACGATGAAGTCCCTTCCGCTGGCATACAACAAGGACATGCAGGAGGATAAGGAACTTTCCTTTGACGCTATCGATACCGTGAAGAATAACCTGAAGCTCTTTGAGGGGTGTGTCGCGACCATGCACTTTGACAGGGATGCCATGGCGCGTTCTGCCCGGAATGGTTTTACGAACGCGACGGACGCGGCGGACTACCTGGTCTCAAAGGGCGTTCCGTTCCGTGACGCGCATGGGATTGTCGGATCGCTGGTCCTGTACTGTATTGACAAAAAATGCGCGCTGGACGACCTGACCCTCGAGGAATTCCGCTCATTTTCCGATCGGTTCGACGAAGACATCCATGACGCGATCTCTCTGGATGCCTGTGTAGAAAAACGGCTTACGAAGGGCGCTCCCGGCAGGGCGGCGATGGAGGATGCCGTGCGGGAAGCCAGGGAGTACCTGGAAGAGAACGACAGCTGAAGACATCGGCCGGAGGCATTATAGTCAGCGGCAAAAGGATTTTGACGTTGACTATAAAATATCCTGTATATGTGCTATAATTGGTTCAGATTTGCTGAAGAAGGAGATACAACGGATCAGTCACACCGATAATGAAAGGAGACAACAAGATGGGTAAGAAGAAAGACTATAAAGAGTTTATGCAGATGTTCCGGAACGGGGCGTTTCCAATGCCTCCCATGCCTTTTGCACCTATGCCTGGGAATAAGAACGTCACCGGGGAGGAGGCAAAGGCTGAGATCGACAAACAGAAAGAAAATGTCAAATCTACGGCGAAGAGCGCCTGGACACAAAGGAATGACAGGAAGAAGGCTACCGCGGATAACAGAAGGGAACAGTGGAAACAGTTCTTCGATTACATGTTGGAGAGACAGGATACGTTTGCTGCCCTTATTCCTGATGATACCTCTTCCCTGCCGCCCTTTATGCAGATGCTTCCGGTGCCTCCGAAAGCCTTTATTGAACAGCTGAAAGAATTCGAGATAATGGCGAATGAGCATTTTGTGGCTCAGGCAGATTCCTTTATGGACTTTTACTTCAAGGGACGGGAGCAGTTCTTCAACATGGTATCTGCGGCGATGGACAAGAAGGAAGAGGACGAGTCTGAGCAGACAGATGACTGAAAGGATATGTCTTCTGACAGGTAGATTATCTGCCACCCTCACTGACGTTTAGTAAATCACACCGAAGATGAAAGGAGACAACAAGATGGGTAAGAAGAAAGACTACAAAGAGTTTATGAAGATGTTCCAGGGCGGGATGTTCCCAATGCCGCCTGTGCCTCCTATGCCATTTGCGCCTGTGCCCGGCAATGAGAATAACGCTGAGGAGTCTGAGGATGTACAGGCCAGGATTAACAGACAGAAGGAGAACATCAAGTCCGCAGTGAAGAGTGCCTGGACGCAGAGGAACGACAGGAGGAAGGCTACAGCGGACAGCAGAAGGGAACTGTGGAAACAGAATCTCGATTACATGCAGGAGATGCAGAATACATTTGCTGCTTCTCTTCCGGATGAATTGCCCTGCGCACAGATGCTTCCAATAGATCCGAAAGCCTTTATGGAATGGATGAAGGAATTTCAGATAATGGCGAACGAGTATTTTGTGGCTCAGGTGGATTCCGCAATGGACTTTTACTTCAGGGGACAGGAACAGTTCTTTGACATGTTTTCTGCGGCCATGGACAAGAAGGAAGAGGAAGCCAGGACAGATAGTGCTGAAGAAAAAGCGGTTAGAAAGCCCAGAACGAAAGCTGCAGCAAAGCCCAGAACGAAAGCTGCTCCGAAGGCCGGAACAAAGGCCGTGAGAAAAACCGGGAGAAAACCAAGGACTAAAGCAGCAGACAATGCTGTGAAAGAGGCTGAGGCAGAAACTGTCGAATCTCAGACCTGATATACCGACGCTTGATTTATAGTAAACGAATATGAGCTGCTGCATTTCATGTGGCGGCTCATCTTATTGTGGCGGCTGTTTTTCTCTTTTGGCATCTGACAGATAAGAAAAAACATGTAGTCGTATTCCTCCGGTATATCCGTTTCAGCCTGTCATATGCTATAATCCTTTCAGAAACATACTGACTGAGGAGGTTAACAATGAATGTTGAGAATACCAAGCCATTCACCGAAATGACAAGCAAGGAACTCTTTGTCATTCTCACAGGCGGTCAGGGCGTTATGAAGCAGATGTACCTGCAGAATACCCTGAAAGAGTATGTAACAAAGTACGGAGATACAACGGATCTTGTGACGATGGTCCGGAAGGTAGCTGAGGAATCTAACGCTTCGTAAACCACATCGACAATGAAAGGAGACAATAAGATGGGCAAGAAGAAAGACTACAAGAAGTTTATGCAGATGTTCCAGAGCGGGGCGTTCCCAATGCCGCCCATGCCTTTTGCGCCTGTGCCTGGAAATAAGAATGAGGTCGGGGAGAACGCAAAGGCTGAGATCAACAAACAGAAGGAAAACGTCAAATCTACGGCGAAGAGCGCCTGGACGCAGAAAACCGACAGGCAGAAGTCTACCGTGGATAACAGAAGGGAACAGTGGAAGCAGTATTTCGATTACAGGATGGAGATGCAGGATACATTTGCTGCCCTTATTCCGGATGATATTTCTTTCCTGCCGTCCTTTGTACAGATGCTTCCGGTGTCTCCGAAAGCCTTTATAGAACAGCTGAAAGAATTCGAAATAATGGCGAACGAGCATTTTGTAGCTCAGATGGATTCAGTTATGGACTTTTACTTCAAGGGACGTGAGCAGTTCTTTGACATGCTGTCTGCTGCGATGGACAAGAAGGAAGAAGATGCCAGGACAGATGACAACAAGGACAGTGCTGTAGAGAATGCCGAAGCGGAAGTCATAGTCGAAACCAAAGCTGAAAAGAAACCAAGAGCTGCAAGAAAACCCAGAACACGGAAGACGACCGGAACTAAAACCGCAGCTAAGGCAGCAGCAGAAGACAAAGTGGAGGAAAAAGCCGAAGCCGGGAAAAAAGTCGCCGAGGAAAAAGTCGAAGCTAAAGCAGAGAAGAAACCAAGAGCCAAAGCAGCGAAGAAGTCCGGAACCAAGACGGGAAAGAAAGCCGGAGCCGGAAAAGAGGACAAAGCAGAAGAAAAACCCATAGCAGAAGAAAAACCCAAAACAGAAGAAATAGTTGAATCCAAAGCTGAGGAAGCGGTCACAGACAATGCTGTGAATGAAGCTGAGGAAGAAACTGTCGAATCTCAGACCTGATAGAAAGACGTTGTCAACAGTGTTTGTTGATTGATTTTCGTTCTCCTGCAGATTATTCTTCAGGCAGAATTATGTCCCATAGACCGCGCGGGCGGTGTCCACTGTCGCCTTTGCGTCCTTCGCGTAATAGTCGGCGCCGATCTGCGAGGCGTACCGGGCGGTGACAACTGCGCCGCCCACAACAACTGAGGCCGCGCATCCGGATTCGCGCAGAAGACGGATCGTTTTCTCCATGGCAGGGAGGGTCGTCGTCATCAGGGCGGAGAGACCGACAAGTTTCGCGTCCTGCGTGCGAACGGCCTCCAGCACCTTCTGCGGCGGGACATCCCGGCCGAGGTCGATGACGGTATACCCATAGTTTTCAAGCACTACCTTTACGATATTCTTTCCGATGTCGTGGATATCCCCTTCCACGGTCGCCAGGATTACCTTTCCTTTTGAAACACTTCCGCTGTCTTCTGACGACAGCCTTTTCCTGATCAGTTCGAATCCAGCCGACGCCGCGTTTGCCGCGTTGATCAGCTGCGGCAGATAGAGCTCCTGTTTCTCATATCTGGAACCGACATCATCCAGGGCGGGAATCAGGTGCTGTTCGATGATCTGCATCGGTTCCATATTCTCCAGAAGTACCTGTGTCTGCTGACGGACTTCATCGGGAAGTCCCCGGAGGATCGCCCGATGAAGGATATGGGCGGGAGATTCGTCATTCTCCCGGGCAGAACCTGAGAAAGGTGCGGAGCCAGCCTGTGGTGCGGAACCTGAGTGCGGCGCGGAACCTGTGGATAAGGAGGACGTCTCCTTCCGCGCGGCAAAGCGCTCGATATAGGCGCTGCAGGATTCATCCTGTCCGGAAAGCGCGCGGTATGCCGCCACCGAGTCCATGATTTCAGGCTGGTTCGGATTGACAATCGGAAAATCGACGCCGCAGTACATGGCCTGAGTGAGAAAGCTCACGGTTGCCTGGATTCTCAGCGGAAGGCCGAAGGAGATATTGCTCACCCCCAGCGTACAGTGGACACCGAAGTGCTTTGAAACATATTCCACCGCGTGCAGTGTTTCCATTGCCTGTTCCTGCTGGGCGGAAACGGTCAGGGCGAGACAGTCGATGATCACGTCACTTCGGGGGATCCCGTATGCATCGGTGAGTTTCAGGATTCTCTCCACGTTCGCGATCCGCTGCGCGGCGTTTTCCGGCATGCCGGATTTCTGAAGGGCGAGCCCGACGACGCAGGCGCCGTACTTCTTTACGATCGGGAGAATCTGCCTGCATTTTTCTTCTTCCGCGTTGACCGAATTGACGATCACGCGGCCGCAGGCGGTACGAAGTCCTGCCTCGACCGCCTCCGGACTGGAGGAATCGATCTGAAGCGGAAGGTCGGTCACGCTCTGGACCGCACGCACCACATCCCTCATCAGTGACACCTCGTCAGCACCGGGAAGGCCTGTGTTGATATCCAGAAGATCCGCGCCGGCCTCCGCCTGTTCGATGGCGCATTTCATCACAAAATTCATGTCGTGCTCACGCAGTGCCTGCTGGAACCGTTTTTTTCCGGTGGGATTGATGCGCTCACCGATGACATGAACCTCTCCATTAAGGTCGACAACGCGGCCGGCGGAGCAGACACCGTTTCTCACGCTGATCTGAGGGCTGCTTTCATGATCCTCCGAAAAGGCGTCATAAGAAAGCATCTCCCGCAGCGCTCCGATGAAGGATGGCCTGGTTCCGCAGCATCCGCCGAGGATATGGACTCCCATCTTCGGATAGACAGCCATCTCTTTCGAAAAGCGCTCCGGCGTCATGGCATACCGCCCTGTACCGGGATCCGGAAGTCCCGCGTTTGGTTTGACAATCAGGGGAAGTGTTGTTCTTTCGCGGATTGCCTTCACGATGGGCAGAAGATCCTCCGGCCCGAGGGAACAGTTCACGCCCAGGGCGTCCACGCCGAGCGCGTCGAGAGTGAGGGCCATTGCTCCGGGACTGGTACCGGCGAAGGTCATTCCATTCTTCTCAAAGGACATGGTAACCCAGACCGGGAGGGAGGTGTTCTCCTTTGCCGCGAGAACGGCAGCGCGGACTTCCCCGAGATCGGTCATCGTCTCGAAGATCACCAGATCCGCGCCGGCTTTCTCACCCGCACAGACAATCTCCCGGAAACACTCGTACGCCTCATCGAAGGAGAGGGTTCCGAGGGGTTCCATCAGTTCACCGATGGGGCCGACATCCAGCGCCGTGCGAACCTGCCTGTCAGGGAAAGACGCAGCAGCCTTTTTTGCGGTGGAGATGTTCGCCCCGATCACCTCAGAAAGCGGATGGGGGCAGCCATTGTACTTCCGGCTGTTGACGCCGAAGGTATTCGCGTAGATGACATCACTTCCCGCTTCGATATAGCTTTTATGGATCTGCAGGACCACATCCGGATGTTCCATTCCGAATACTTCCGGCTTTTCGCCGGGTTTCAGTCCGGCCTTCTGCAGCATGGTTCCCATGGCTCCGTCCAGGAGCAGGATTTTCTTCTTCATAATGATTGATCTTTCTTTTCTTCATAGCAGCGCTCCCCGCGCTCCCTCCAGGAGCATTTCGTCAGAAGGGGGCAGTGGGAGCACCCTCCGAGGACAAGGGGCCTGGGCCTGTCTGAGATCCCCAGGATCGCCGTGACGGACTTTCTTGGGACCATCAGGTTTGTCGCTGTCAGTGTCAGACCGATTGCCCTTCCGGCATTGAGGTATTCCAGAAGAGGCTTCTGGACCTCAAGAGGAAGGTCACCGTAACCGGGAGAGTAGCGGTTTGTCAGATACTTTCCTGCAAGGCGGACCTCTTCCGACAGCCTTCTCTCATACAGATCCGCCGCTTCTTCCGCGGCCTGTGACGCGCAGACATCCATAAGGAAAGCATTTGAAATATCAGTCACTTCTTCCTTCATCAGACGTCTCTCGAGCGCGGCTCCCAGAGTGAGGGCCATCAGGACAGCCTCATCGCATCCATCCAGGAGACGGCGGATGTCCTTTCCTGCAAGGAGAGGACTGATCTCACTGACGGGAAGCACCCTGCAGACCGCCCTCGGATCCAGACATCGGAGAACCTCTGACTCACACCGGAGGATCTGTTCCTCAAGCTGCGAATAGAGCTCCGGATCCTGTCCGTCCGGATCCATCCCGCGGGAAATGTTCATGGCGCGCAGGATCTTCTGATGATCGAGAGAAGAGAGGGTAAGGGCTTTTCCGGCTTCCTCAAACATATCTACTGCTCCTTTTCCGATTCCCTGACAGTATATCATATTGAGAACAAGTGTGTGACAGTTCCCGATCTGTCTGTTATAATCAGAGAGGATTTCGCTTCAGCCTGTTCACGGAAAAGGGTAAGCGGAGAAGAATAAGGTGCAGTTTCGGCTATTTGAAAGGAGATTACTGACATGAAAAAATCACTGTTGGCTGTTCTGATTGCAGGTACGATGACGATCAGCGCCGTGCCTGGCGCAGTATGGGCAGGAGAGAAAGAGTCCGAAGAAGATTCCCTGGGCAGCATGCTCACCTCGATTCTCGGGAAAGCCGGGGAGATCGGCAGCGAACTGGAGGAGACCGGCCTGGTCGATCAGATCCTGGGCAAGGACGGACCTCTTGGCGCCTTTCTTCCGGAGGGAGTAGACGCAAGTGAACTGTTTGGAACCGTTACGCAGCAGCTGAATGATTCGGACAGTGAACTCTACCAGGGACTGGAAGGACTGGAAAGCCTGGCCGGAATGGTAATCGGGGAAGACGGATCTGTTGACACTCAGATGATTGAAGGCCTGATCGGGTCCTTCTTTGGCGATGCATCGTCGTCTGACATGGAATCTGTTGATGAAGGTGAAGAAGACGGAGATGAGGACGAGGAAGAAGCAGCCGACTTTTTCGATGTGTATTCTGATGAGGCGTATGAGGCAATCGACCAGCATCTGATGGAAGAGACTTCGGAATACATGGAAGAGGGAGATGAAACCATCATTTCAAAAACGATCGCCTGGGCCGAGACCGATGAGGACGGAACGATTTACATCCTGGGGTATTTCCTGGTGACGAATTATGACGCCGACGGAAAGGACCTTGTAATGAAGAACGCCGCCGGCAACACGGAGTTTCTGAAACTGACCCTGAACGAGAAAGGCACACTCGATGTGACAGACTTCCAGGTATCAGAAGATGGAACAGGGTATCTGGAAAGCGTGGAAGCCATGTGTGAGACTGCCGGGATCACAACGGACGAATTCTTTAATGCTCTGTCCTTCTCTGACGGAACCGACATCGCCGAGATGATTAACTTCCTGGACAATCATCCGGAGTATGAAAGAATTGAGTTCCAGGGTGAAGCCAGGACAAAGAAAGAGCTGGAGGATAAGCTGGGAGAACTTGTTATTCAGCTGCTCTCCGTGGATGAGGAGGAATCCACCGAGGCGTAAGCAAAACGCACGACAGACTCAGTCTGGCCGTACAGAAGGAACAAAGAACACCTCAGGCAGAATGCCCGAGGTGTTCTTTTCTATGTGAATGATTTTTCACAGGTGCTATCGAAAGAAAAGACCAGCAAGAAGTACAGGTTATTATTCAGTCGATTCCGGCCTTACATCAGCGGCGCAATGAACTTCATAAACAGTCCGAGAATCTTATACGACATCCTCTCATGCCGGATGGTCTCGGCTGTCACAGCAGAGCATCTGGAGAGGGTGTTGTTGAAATCAGCCTTGATGTCATCGATACAGGGCACCTTGTACATGTAAGCGGCGCATTCAAAGTGATGATAAAGGCTGCGGTAATCCAGGTTGATCGTTCCGACGACAGCCTTCACATCGTCGCTGAGCACGACCTTCGCATGTACGAATCCCGGCTTATACTCGTAGATCTTCACACCTGCCTCGTTGAGAGCCTTATAATGTGATTTGGCCAGGGCGTAGGCCAGCTTCTTATCCGGAATGCCGGGAAGGATCAGTCTGACATCCACGCCTCTCTGAGCGGCGAACTTCAGGGAAGTCTCCAACTCGCCGTCCAGGATCAGATATGGCGTCATAATGTACACATAGTCTTTTGCACGGTTCAGTATGTCCATATAGACTGCCTCGCCCGCCTTGTCATGATCCAGAGGGCAGTCTCCGTAAGGCATCACATAACCCTCCGCGTTCTGCGGGACATAACCGGTGTCATCCAGAAACGGACTGAACTGCGGTTCTTTTTCGGTGACATTCCACATCTGAAGGAAAAGGAGGGTAAAGCTTTTTACCGCGTCTCCCTCTAACATGACAGCCGTGTCCTTCCAGTGGCCGAAACGCTCTATCCTGTTGATGTATTCATCGGCCAGATTGACGCCGCCGGTGAAGGCAACCTTTCCGTCGATGACAAGGATCTTGCGGTGGTCGCGGTAGTTATAGTGGGAAGAGAGCAGCGGCTTGATCGGGGAGAAGGACTTTGCCTTTATCCCCTGCTTTTCAAGGAGCTTCCAGTAGTCGGGGGGAAGGGTCGACATCTCGCACATACCGTCATACATGAACCTGACATCCACGCCTTCCTTTGCCTTTCGGATCAGGATCCCCAGGATTCTTCCCCACATGTAGCCTTCTTCCACGATGAAGTATTCCATGAAGATAAAATGCTCCGCTTTTTCGAGTTCTTCCAGCATGGCGGCAAATTTGTTCTCGCCAAGGGGGAAGTAACGGGTTTTCGTATTCTTGAAGACAGGGAAACACCCGCTCCGGCAGAGGTAAGTCGAAAGGTCATCGGTTCCGCCGCCGTCTTCGTCCAGTTCCTTCATCGTCTGATCCGAACGGGGAATCGCGTTTTTTGTGTCATCGATAAGATCTTCCACTTTCTTCCTGAGAACACGGTGCCCGACGTTCATCTGGGTGTACCAGAACAGGACAGCGCCAAAGAAGGGAAGGGCCGCGATGATAAGCATCCATGTCAGCTTCGCGGAATTGTCAATCGAACAGGCGAAAAGATAGATCACCATAGCCAGGGTGAACAGAGTCGAAATCACCATATAATGGCTGATATACTGATGCAGCCATACAAATATCGCGACATACAGGAACACCTGCAGCCCCAGCAGGATCGCGATGATCAGAAACCGGCTGAAGATGAAGGACATGACTCCCTTCTTCTTCGGCTTCGCCAGACGTACTACCTTCGTGTCATCCATTTTCAAAACCTCTTTCCTGTTTTCCGCGTTACTGGATACAAGTCCCGCCCCCCGCCACCCCCGCGGCTGCGGGACTTGTAACCGTTACGGGTCTTATTGTATCACAGGTTGAACGATGATGGAAAACAACCGTTCTTTCCTGTATAATGAATGGCAGGACAGATGAAATCCACATATCGAAAGGAGCGGTATCAGATGTCAGAGAAGAAGCCTCAGATCGGACTGCAGCCACATCTTTCCCCGGCGGCAGCGTGGGCGCTGTCGGTCGGTACAGCTGTCGGATGGGGGTGTCTGGTTGTCACCAGCAATACGTACCTGGCCCAGGCCGGCCCTGTCGGCACAATTATTGGTCTTCTCATCGGCACTGCCCTGATGCTGATCATGTGCCGGAACTTTTTCTTCATGGCGAGCCATTATCCCCGTGCGTGCGGCGTGTATGCCTATACCAGAGAGGTGTATGGCTATGACCGCGCATTCCTGGTATTCTGGTTCCTCAGCCTGACCTACATCTCCATGTTCTGGGCAAACGCGACCAGTCTGCCGCTGTTTGCGAGGTATTTCATGGGCGACATGTTCCGGGTCGGTTACCTGTTTACCCTGTTCGGGTACGAAGTCTGGTTCGGCGAAGTACTGCTGACCATCATCGCTGTTGTCATCATCACCTTGCTGTGCATGCGCAGCAGGATGATCTCGGCCCAGGTAATGGTGGTGCTGGCCTGTATTTTTGTGGCAGGGATTACACTGTGTTTTGTATGGGCGATGATCTCTCACAAAAGCAGCTTTGATCCGGCTTTCGTTCCGGATAAGGGTGCCCTGTCACAGACACTGCGGATTGCATTTATTTCTCCGTGGGCATTTATCGGTTTTGAGAGCATCACCCATTCCGCCGAGGAATTCAACTTTAAGAAGGATAAGCTGTTCCGCATCCTGGTGGTTTCTGTGCTGACCTCGGCGGCTCTGTATATCTTTGTCACGCTTCTGAGCATCACCGCCTATCCGGAGGATTGCGGCAGCTGGCTGGAGTATATCAAAAACCGCGGAAACTACTCCGGCATTGAGGGCCTGCCCGCTTTCTATGCCGCACAGCATTACCTGGGCAGCTTTGGAGTGGGCATTCTGATGGCTTCCCTTCTGTGCCTGATCCTGACCAGCCTCATCGGAAACCTGAGATCGCTTTCCAGGCTGTTCTATTCCGCTGCCAGGGATGATATTCTGCCGAGTCCGTTTGCCCGGCTGAACGATAAGCAGATTCCCGCGAACGCGATGATCCTGGTTGCTGCGCTGAGCATCCCGATGGCGTTTGTCGGCCGTACGGCGATCGGCTGGATTGTGGATGTGACGACGCTCGGCGCGACGATGCTGTACGGCTTCGTTTCGGCCGCAACATACAAAACGGCGAAAAAACTGAAGAGTACCAGGGAGAAGGTCACGGGCGCCATCGGCTTCTGGGTCATGCTGATCTTTGGAATATATCTGCTTTTCCCTCACCTGTTCGGGGAAGCCCTGCTGGAGACGGAAACGTACATCCTTGTCATGGTGTGGACTGTCATAGGTTTTTTCTACTTCCGGTGGATTATCAAGAATGACCAGTCCAGGCGGTTTGGCAAGGCGATCATTGTCTGGATTGCCCTGCTGGCCCTGGTCGTATTCATGGCCATGATCTGGTCGGGACGAGTGGATGAGCAGACGACAGACGAGTCGATCCATTCCATACAGGAATACTATCACGGACAGGCAGAAGAAAGCGTCCGGACGCAGGATGAGGGAACATTCATTCAGGGACAGATTGAGCGGATCCACAGGATTGATACGACCAATACCCTGATTATCACGATCCTGTTTGTGCTCGCTCTCGCAGCGATGCTGATCAACCACCTGTCGATGGAGAAGTGGGAGAAAAAGGCGGTTGAGGAAAGGGATAAGGCGAAAGAGACCGCGTTCAGGGATCCTCTGACCGGCGCGAAGAGCAAGCATGCGTACCTGCTGAGCGAAAATGAATACGACACCTCCATCACCGAAGGCCAGGCCAGGGATTTTGCCGTTGTGGTCTGTGACGTGAACGGCCTGAAGAAGATCAACGATACACTGGGCCATAAGGCGGGTGACGAGTACATCCGTCAGGCGTTCGTGATGATCTGTGATATCTTCCAGCACAGTCCGGTATTCCGCATCGGCGGGGATGAATTCGTCGTGATCCTGTCAGGACGGGATTACATTATCCGGAAAGAACTTGTCCTTGCACTGCATGACCGTTCCGTGGAACACATTTCCAAAGGGGGAGTCGTGATCTCGGGAGGGCTTTCGGATTACCGGCAGGGAGAAGACCCGAGCTTCCACAGCGTATTTGAACGCGCGGACACCCTGATGTACGAGGAGAAGAAGCTCCTGAAGAGCCTTGGGGCAGTGACAAGGGATGACGCCGAGGAGACGGCCGGCACTTCCTCGGTGGTGATGAACGGCCGGAGCGTTCTGGTCGAAAAAAGTTATATCCTCATCGTGGAGGACGAGGACATCAACCTGATGATGCTGGGGAATATGCTCCAGGGAGAGTACGACCTGCTGTATGCGTCGGATGGCGCTGAGGCGCTGGAGCAGATCAGGGAACACCAGGATGAAATCGCGATTGTCCTTCTGGATCTGCAGATGCCCCGCATGAGTGGTATGGAAGTACTGAAGGTCATGAAGGAGGAATCCGAACTGGCTGGAATTCCTGTCATCGTGCTGACAGCCGACCAGAGTGCCGAGGTGGAGTGCCTCAAGGTCGGCGCCATGGACTTTATCCCGAAGCCGTATCCGTCTCCGGAGATTGTGCAGGCCAGAGTGAACCGCTGCATCGAACTGTCCGAAAAGCGGAATATCATCCAGTCTACGGAGAGGGATCCCCTCACCGGGCTTTACAACCTGAGCTATTTCCAGAACTACGTCAGGATGTACGATCGGCATTATATGGAGATGGAAATGGACGCCATCGTTGTGGATGTAAACCACTTCCATATGCTGAATGAGCGTTATGGCAAACAGTACGGAGACAGCGTGCTTTCACAGATCGGTGAGCGCATTCGGACGATCTCCCGTGAGGTGGGCGGTGTCAGCTGCCGCCACAGCGGGGATACCTTCTTCATCTACTGCCCGCACCGGGAGGATTATGAGGTGCTGCTGTCCAGGGCTTCGGAAGGCCTGGGCGGGGAGGAGGCCTCCTCGAACAGGGTCCGGCTGCGCATGGGCGTTTACGCCGGCGTAAACAAGGAAATTGAGATCGAGCGCCGTTTTGACTATGCCAGAATCGCGGCAAATACTGTCAAGAGCGGATACCGGAAGCTGGTCGGGATCTATGACAACGAGATGCACGAAGCCGAACTGTACCGGGAGCGCCTGCTGGAGGACTTCCGGCCTTCACTGTCGGACAACCGGTTCACGGTGTACTTCCAGCCCAAGTATGATATCCGTCCGGATAAACCCGTCCTGTCCAGCGCAGAGGCTCTTGTGCGCTGGGATCATCCCGAACTGGGCATGATCAGCCCAGGCGTGTTCATCCCGCTGCTGGAGGACAACGGCATGATCCTTGAGCTGGATATGTTCGTCTGGCGCCAGGCCGCCGCCCGGATCAGGGACTGGAAGGACCGCTTCGGGTATTCCGTGCCGGTGTCGGTGAATGTTTCGCGCATCGACATGCTTACACCGAACCTGAAGGGGATCTTCAACGATATCCTGACGGCATACGGCCTGGATGCCGGAGATCTGATGCTGGAGATCACGGAGTCGGCCTATACGGAGGACGCGGAACAGGTGATCTCCACGGCAAGGGAGCTTCGCGGTATGGGCATGGGGTTCCGGATCGAGATGGACGATTTCGGCACCGGCTATTCGTCCCTGGGAATGCTGTCGCATCTGCCCATTGACGTGCTGAAGCTGGATATCAGCTTTGTGCGGAGCGCTTTCGGTGAAACGAGGGACGTGAGGATGATCGAGCTGATCATCGACATCGCGGATTACCTGCATGTGCCTGTTGTGGCGGAAGGCGTGGAGACCGAGGAGCAGTACCTGGTGCTGAAGGCCATGGGCTGCGACTATGTGCAGGGATATTATTTCTCCAGACCTGTGCCGCCTGAGGAATTTGACAGGTTCCTGGCCGAGCGGGGCGACGCGGGCGTAGAGATAGCGCCTGCTGTCAGAAGAACGTATATGAGCATCTCCAACGCGCTGACCAGCGATTTCGAGAGCATCTTCTATGTGGATGTGGTTTCGGCCCACTACCTCGAATTCTTCAGCGGGAAGGACGGAGATCTTGAGATTCGTCCGGGAGGAACAGACTTTTTCACAAACGCAAGGGCAAGGCTCCTGGAGGATGTGTGTGAAGAGGATAAGGAAAGGATCCGGGAAGTTCTCGGCAAGGCGAGCCTGATCCGCTGGATCAGCGCGGAAGATACGGGTGAAGTATCCTTCCGGAGGATAAAGGGCGGCATGCCGGTTCCCTATTCCCTGCAGGCGATCAAGACCAGGAGCAGCGACGACCACCACATCGTGATCGGCATACGGCCACAGTGACTGGTAACTCAGTGATCCCGTCACAGGGCGCTTGACAGACAGATCGAATCGTTTTATCTTCTGTAAGAAAAAACAATAAGGGGGTTCTGGTTATGGAAAAACTGAGAGTCGGAATACTGGGAGCTACCGGCATGGTCGGGCAGCGGTTCGTGACCCTGCTCGCGGACCATCCGTGGTTTGAGATCGCGGCACTGGCCGCAAGTCCCCGCTCTGAGGGGAAGACCTACCAGGAGGCGGCGGAAGGCAGATGGAAGATGACCTGTCCCATGCCCGAAAGCGCCCGCGGTATGGTGATCCGGAATGTGAACGATGTCGACAGGATCGCGGAGGATGTGGACATGGTGTTCTCGGCGGTCGACATGCCGAAGGATGAGATCCGCCGGTTCGAGGAGGCTTTCGCCAGGACGGAGACTCCGGTTGTTTCCAATAACAGCGCGCACCGCTGGACAGAGGATGTTCCCATGGTGATCCCGGAGATCAACCCGGAGCATTTTGACATCATTGAAGCCCAGAAGAGAAGGCTTAAGACAACGAGGGGATTCATCGCGGTCAAGCCGAACTGTTCGATCCAGTCCTACACACCGGCACTGGCCGCGTGGAGAGAATTCGGGCCCTATGAGGTGGTCGCGAGCACCTACCAGGCGATTTCCGGAGCGGGAAAGACCTTTGCCGACTGGCCTGAGATGAACGGGAATGTCATCCCGTATATCGGCGGCGAGGAGGAGAAGAGCGAGAAGGAACCGCTCAAGGTCTTTGGAACCGTTGAGGGCGGTGCGATTGTTCCCGCGAGCGAGCCCCGTATCACCTGCCAGTGTGTCCGCGTTCCGGTCCTGAACGGGCATACCGCATCTGTCTTTGTGAAGTTCCGCAAGGAGGCATCGAAGGAAGAACTGGTCGAAAAGCTGGTTCAGTTCCGCGGCTATCCGCAGGAGAAGGCTCTTCCGAGCGCTCCGAAGCAGTTTATCCGGTACATGGAAGAATGTGACCGTCCCCAGGTGAGCCTGGATGTGGACTATGAGGGCGGCATGGGAGTGTCAATCGGACGCCTTCGCCCTGACAGCGTGTATGACTGGAAGTTTATCGGGCTTTCCCACAACACCTTAAGGGGTGCCGCGGGCGGTGCCGTGCTCTGTGCGGAGACACTGGTCTCCATGGGATATATCCGGAAGAAGTAAAAAGACACCTTTCAGGGTGTCGTCGGGTTTCTTAAGATTGGAGCGGGGATTAAATCCCGGGAGTATGAGGCCGTAGAGAGTATCCAGGCATCAGCATGGGAAAATCATTATTTATTGCCGAGAAACCGAGTGTCGCGCAGTCATTTGCAGCGGCACTCGGCGAAACTATGAAAAGAAGCGACGGCTTTCAGGAGTCCGATCACATCATCGTGACCTGGTGCGTCGGCCATCTGGTCTCGATGAGCTATCCGGAAGCGTACGACGAGAACCTGAAGAGGTGGAGCTTTGGTACGATTCCGTTTATCCCGGACGAGTTCCGCTATGAGGTGATCCCGTCTGTCGCGAAACAGTTTTCCATCGTAAAGAGTCTCCTGAACAGGGATGACGTTGACAGAATCTATGTCTGCACCGATTCCGGACGGGAAGGAGAATACATTTACCGGCTTGTCCGGCAGGAGGCCGGCGTCAGCGGCAAGGAGGAGCGCCGTGTCTGGATCGATTCCCAGACGGAGGAGGAGATCCGGCGGGGAGTGAGAGAGGCGAAACTGCTCTCTGCCTACGACACACTTTCAGACGCCGCCTATCTGCGCGCGAAGGAAGACTATCTCATGGGCATCAATTTCTCCAGAGCCCTCACCCTCCGCTACGGCAATTCCATGGCTTATTTTCTCGGACAGCGTCACTGCGTCGTGTCGGTTGGCCGTGTCATGACCTGCGTCCTGGGCATGATCGTCTCGCGGGAGAGGGAGATCCGGCAGTTCCAGGAGACGCCCTTTTTCCGTGTAATCGCCGTTACCGGCGACGAGGACGGTTCGATCCAGGCCGAATGGCGCGCGGTGGAAGGGTCGGAATATTCCGGAAGCCCAAAGCTTTATAAGGAGAACGGTTTCAGGAAGAAGGAGGACGCGCAGGAGTTTGTCAGCTCTCTGACTGCCCCTGAAAAGCCCTGGAGAGCGAAGCTCTGTGAGATTTCCCGCAAGATCGAGAAGAAGAATCCCCCTCTTCTTTACAACCTTGCCGAGCTGCAGAATGACTGCAGCAGGATGTTCAAGATCAGTCCCGACCAGACACTGAAGATTGCGCAGGAGCTGTATGAGAAGAAGCTCACGACCTATCCGAGAACGGACGCAAGGGTCCTGTCGGAGGCGATTGCAAAGGAGATCGGGAAGAACATCAAAGGACTGACACAGTTTTCGCCGGCCGCTCCGTTTGCCGGGGAGGTGCTGGAGAGGGGCAGGTATCAGGGGATCGCGAAGACACGGTATGTGAACGATTCCCAGATCACCGACCACTACGCGATCATCCCCACCGGTCAGACACAGGCGGTGAAGGGCCTGTCCGCCCTGAGCTACGGCGTGTACTGCCAGATAGTAAAGCGGTTCCTTGGCATCTTCTATCCGCCCGCCCAGTACCGGAAGATCAGTCTCACGCTGGAATACGAGAAGGAAAAATTCTTCGCCACGTTCCGCGTCCTGAAGGAAGAGGGGTATCTTGCTGTCATGAAGGACACCCGGAAGGAGAACGCCGTCTCCGGGAGCGCAGGTTCGGATTCCGGCAGCATAGGAGACGCTTCGGCAAAGGACGCGTCCAAAAGCTCTGACAGGGAAGAGCAGGCTGTCAGCCCTGCGCTTCTTAAAAGGCTCGAGCACATCCGGAAGGGGGAAACCCTGACGCTGGAGAGGTTTGAGATCCGGGAGGGGAAGACCTCCCCGCCCAAGCGCTACAACTCCGGCTCTATCATTCTCGCGATGGAGAACGCGGGCCAGCTGATCGAGGACGAGGAGCTTCGGGAACAGATCAGGACCACGGGTATCGGGACAAGCTCGACCCGGGCCGAGATCCTGAAGAAGCTGGAGAAGAACCAGTATATCTCCCTGAACAGCAAGACGCAGATCCTGACGCCGACCCTGCTGGGGGAGATGATCTGCGATGCGGTGAGAAACAGCATCAGCGCCCTGCTCAGTCCGGCGTTTACCGCGAGCTGGGAGAAGGGCCTCAACTACGTGGTGGACGGAACAGTCTCGTCGGACGAGTACATGCAGAAACTCTCCGCGTATGTTTCAAAGTACACCAACCAGGTGAAGAACACACCCAACCAGAATGACCTGCTTCCGATGTACCGGTACGCGGCACAGTTTTATTCCTCAAAGGGCGGCCGGTCAGACGGGAAATCCTCCGGCAGGAGAAAGAAGACCACCGGATCATCCGGGAAAGCACATGAGCTGCATCGCCAGCCTCAGAGAAAGGAGAAAACATGACGGAACAGTGTTTGATTGAGAATCTTTATGACATGAGCGGTACCATTGCCGCCGACCTGTTCACGGGGCTGAAGTACCCGTGGGAGGCGCTTCCGCTGATCGGTGACTTTATCAAAAAGCTCGGCCCCACACTGGACCCGGAGATCTACGAGCTCAGGGGAGAGAATATCTGGATCGCGAAGAGCGCGACCATTGCCCCATCGGCGTCCATCACCGGCCCCTGTATCATCTGTGAGAGAGCGACGCTCCGCCAGTGCGCATTCGTCCGCGGCAATGCCATCGTCGGAGAGGGCGCTACGGTCGGGAACTCCACCGAGCTGAAGAATGTCGTCCTCTTCAGGGACTGCGAGGTCCCCCACTACAACTATGTCGGAGACTCCATCCTCGGCGTCAAGGCCCATATGGGAGCCGGAGCTATCACCTCCAATGTCAAGGCGGACCGCAAAAATGTCGTCGTGAAGGATGGAGACAGGCACTATGAGACCGGCCTTCGCAAGTTCGGCGCAATGCTTGGTGACCATGTCGAGGTCGGATGCAACAGCGTCCTGAACCCGGGCACCGTTGTCGGCCGCTGGACAAACATCTATCCGCTCAGCAGTGTAAGAGGTGTTGTCCCTGAGCATTCTATCTATAAGAGCAGCACGGACATCGTAGAAAAGCGAGAGTAATATGGCACCGAAGAAAGCATATGACGCCGACTCGATTACGGTTCTCGAGGGACTCGAGGCCGTTCGGAAGAGACCCGGCATGTACATCGGGAGCACATCCCGAAAAGGACTCAATCATCTGGTCTATGAGATCGTGGATAATTCCGTGGACGAGCATCTGGCAGGGTTCTGCAGCAGGATCTGCGTGACGCTCAATGACGACGGGAGCGCGACCGTCTCCGATGACGGTAGAGGCATCCCGGTCGGCATGCATAAACAGGGAATCCCGGCGGAGCGTGTCGTCTTCACGACGCTCCACGCGGGCGGGAAGTTCGACGAGGGCGCCTACCGCACCTCAGGTGGACTGCACGGCGTGGGCTCTTCCGTGGTTAATGCCCTGTCTTCCTGGATGGACGTCCAGGTCCGTCTGGACGGAAAGATCTACCATGACCGCTACAAAAAGGGAAAGCCGGACCTGAAGCTGGAGGGGGGCCTTCTGCCTGTCATCGGAAAGGCGAAGGATACCGGCACCACCATCTCGTTCCTCCCTGACGAGAGCATTTTCACCCAGACGACCCGTTTTTCCTCCACGGATATCCAGAACCGTCTCCATGAGACCGCCTACCTGAATCCGGAGCTGACGATTCTCTTCCGGGATCTGCGGGACGGGCGGGACCAGGAGGTCACGTTCCACGAGCCGGACGGGATACTCGGCTTCATCCGGGATATGAACCACAAGAAGGAGACGATCTGCGACCCCATCTATATCAAAGGGGAGAGCGATGGGATACTGATCGAGATCGCCGTCCAGTATATCCAGGAATTCCATGAAAATGTCCTCGGATTCTGCAACAACATCTTCAACGCGGAGGGCGGTACGCACCTGACCGGATTCAAGACAGCATTCACGACGGTTATGAATACGTACGCCAGACAGCTGGGAATCCTGAAGGAGAAAGATCCGAACTTTACCGGGGCCGATATCCGGAACGGGATGACCGCGGTGATCTCGATCCGCCACCCGCAGCCGTCCTTCGAGGGGCAGACCAAGACCAAGCTGGACAACGCCGACGCCGCGAAGGCCGTGTCGAAGGTGACATCAGACGAGATTACCCGGTATTTCGACAAGAACCTCACCATCCTCAAGGATGTCCTGGGGTGTGCCGAAAAGGCGGCGAAGATCCGGAAGACTGAGGAGAAGGCGAAGACGAACCTGCTCACAAAGCAGAAATACTCCTTTGATTCGAACGGAAAGCTTGCCAACTGCGAGAGCCGTGACCCGAATAAATGCGAGATCTTCATCGTCGAGGGAGACTCGGCGGGAGGATCCGCCAAGACCGCCAGGGACCGGAACTTCCAGGCGATCCTGCCGATCCGCGGAAAGATCCTCAATGTTGAGAAAGCCTCAATCGACAAGATCCTTGCCAATGCCGAGATCAAGACTATGATCAATTCGTTCGGCTGCGGATTCTCTGAAGGGTACGGATTCGATTTCGATATCACGAAGCTGCGTTATGACAAGATCATCATCATGGCGGACGCGGACGTGGACGGCGCTCATATCTGCACGCTGCTCCTGACCCTGTTCTACCGTTTTATGCCGGACCTGATCTATGAGGGCCATGTCTATATCGCCATGCCTCCTCTCTATAAGGCGATTCCGTCGAAGGGGCAGGAGGAGTATCTGTATGATGACGACGCGCTCCTCAGATACCGGAAGAGACATAAGGGTCCCTTCACGCTGCAGCGCTATAAGGGCCTTGGAGAGATGGACCCGGATCAGCTGTGGGAGACGACGCTCAATCCCGAGACGCGCACGATGCGCAGGGTTGAGATTGAGGACGGGCGCGCCGCAAGCGATGTGACTGCGCTTCTGATGGGATCTGACGTCCCGCCGCGCAAGGACTTTATCTACGAACACGCGAAGGATGCCGCGCTGGACGTGTGATGGAAAGAATGACAGAAAATGGCAAATGAATTAATCCAGACAGAATATGCCGAAATCATGCAGAAGTCGTACATCGACTACGCGATGAGCGTCATCGTGGCGAGGGCGCTTCCGGATGTGCGGGACGGGCTGAAGCCGGTCCAGCGGAGGACACTTTACGATATGTATGAGCTCGGTATCCGGTGGGACAAACCCTACCGCAAGAGTGCGAGGATCGTCGGGGATACGATGGGTAAGTATCATCCGCACGGAGACAGTTCCATCTACGGGGCCCTGGTCGTGATGGCGCAGGATTTCAAGATGGGGCAGCCCCTGGTCGACGGGCACGGGAACTTCGGGTCCATCGAGGGAGACGGAGCCGCGGCGATGCGCTACACCGAGGCGAGGCTCCAGAAGCTCACACAGGAGGCGTTCCTCAGCGACCTTGACAAGGGCGTGGTGGAGTTCGTTCCGAATTTTGACGAAACCGAGAAGGAGCCTGCCGTGCTCCCCGCCCGGATCCCGAATCTTCTGGTGAACGGATCCGATGGAATCGCGGTCGGCATGACAACCTCCATCCCTCCCCACAACCTGGGAGAGGTGATTGACGCCGTGATCGCGCTGATCCGGGACGATTCTCTCACAGACGCGGATCTGATGAAGTATGTGAAAGGGCCGGATTTCCCGACAGGCGGGATCGTGGTCAACGCGTCCGACCTTCAGGAGATCTATTCCACCGGCAGCGGCAGGATCCGGGTCCGTGGAAAGGTTGAGGTGGAGAAGGTTCCCCGTTCCGACCGGAAGAGAATCGTCATCACGCAGATTCCCTATACCATGATCGGGGCGGGAATCGGAAAGTTCCTCAACGATGTGGCCGCGCTTGCAGACAGCAGGCTCGGGAGTGACATCGCGGACATTTCCAACCAGTCGTCCAAGGAGGGGATCCGGATCGTCCTGGAGCTGAGAAAGGGCGCGGACGAGGAGTACATCAAGAAACTGCTTTACAAGAAGACGCGTCTCGAGGACACGTTCAGTGTCAACATGCTTGCCGTCTCCGACAACCGTCCGGAGACGTTGTCTCTCCATGACATCCTGGAAGCGCATGTGGAGTTCCAGTTTGAGATCGCCACGAAGAAATACCGGAGCATGCTGGACAGTGAGCTGTCGAAGAAGGAGATCCAGGAAGGGCTGATCCGCGCGGTGGATGTCATCGATCTCATCATTGAGATTCTGCGCGGCTCCAAAGACAGGGCCATGGCAAGGAACTGCCTCGTCACGGGAAACACGGAGGGAATTCGGTTCAAGACAAAGAAGTCAAAGGCGGATGCCGCGAAGCTTTGCTTTACCGAGGCACAGGCGAGCGCGATTCTGGAGATGCGGCTGTACAAGCTGATCGGGCTTGAGATCGAAGCCCTGATGGCGGAGTACAATGACACGCTGAAGAAAATCGAGCGCTATACAGACATCCTGAATAACTACCTTTCCATGGCTGATGTGATCGTGCAGCAGCTCGAGGAATTCCGTGACCGGTACGGCTCTGAGCGCAGGACACAGATCTGCGATGAGGAGGAGGTCGTATTCGAGGAGCGAAAGGCCGAAGCCTATCCCTGCGTCCTCCTGATGGACCGGTTTGGATATGCCCGCACGGTGGACGAAACCGTCTACGAAAAGAACAGGGACGCGGCGGATGAGGAAAACCGCTTCGTCATCCACTGTATGAGCGACTCCCGCCTGTGTGTCTTTACCGACACCGGGAAGGTACACATCCTCAAGGCCGAGAAGGTTCCCCACGGGAAATTCCGCGACAAAGGCACACCAATCGACAACCTGTGCAACTATGATTCCGCCTCGGAGACCTTCCTTTCGGTCATGAACCTGGAGGAAATCAAGCCGCAGCACCTGATCTTCGTCACGGAGCACGGATTCGTCAAGATGACAGAGGGGTCGGAATTCGATGTCGCCAAACTCACCGTCGCCGGGACGAAGCTCGAGGAGGGCGACCGCCTTGTCTGCGTCCATCCTGCTCATTTCCAG
This sequence comes from uncultured Eubacteriales bacterium, assembly GCA_900321365.1. Next base: position 22,739 of record ONVT01000186.1, read on the forward strand.
GCAGGAATCGTGATCATCACGAAGAACTCAGTCGCGCTGAGGTTCTCTGAAGAGGACATCCCCGTCCAGAAGAAGACGGCGCGAGGCGTTAGCGGCATCCGCCTTGCAAAGGGCGACGTGGTCGACCAGGTCTTCTTCCTCGAGGACGGCGCGCCCTCCGAGACCGAAGTAAACGGCCGCACCGTCTCCCTCAACCGCCTGCGAATCTCCTCAAGGGGTACAAAAGGCACGAAGATTCGAAAGTAGGATAAAACCCAGCCGGCGGGCACCAGAATACTTGAAAAACTTAAAAAAAACCTTGAACATGCGCGCTTAAAGTGCTAATATGCCATCGTAAGCTGAACTTGTTGATTGAAGAACGGGCCGAAAGCCCGTTCTTCTGTCGTGTATACGGGAGGCTGCACAGATACATGAACCGAAGCGAATATGAGAAAAGAACACAGGAGCTTCTTGATCCGATCCTGAAAGAACACGATTTTGAGCTGGTTGATGTCGAGTTCGTGAAGGAAGGCGGAAACTGGTACCTCAGGTCTTACATCGACAAGAGCGGCGGGATCAGCATCGATGACTGCGAGATCGTCAGCCGTGCGCTGGAGGCGAAGCTGGACGAGGAGGACTTCATAAAAGAGGCATATGTCCTGGAAGTCTCGTCGCCCGGACTCGGAAGACCTCTGAAGAAAGAGAAGGATTACGTCCGGAACAGGGGAAAAGAGATCGAGCTGAGACTGTACCGGAGCTTTGAGCATGAGAAGGAATGGAGAGGAGTCCTGAAGGAGTGGACGAAGGAAAGTGTGACCATCGTTACTGAACAGGGACGGGAACTTGTATTTCAGAAGAAGGAGCTTGCACTTGTCAGGGAAGCCTTTGACTGGTAGACGGCTCACCACAGAATCAGATCACTGCAGGAGGAAAAGGAAAAGAAAATGAACGACGAACTGTTTGACGCTCTCATAATCCTTGAGAAAGAGAAAAACATCAAGAGCGAGGTGCTTCTGGAGGCGATCGCGAAATCGCTTGAGCAGGCTTGCAGGAACAACTTCAACCGCCAGGACCTGACGAATGTCGTCGTTTCCCTGGATCAGGAGAAGAAGTCCTTCGGCATCTTTCTTGCAAAGGAAGTGGTTGAGAATGTCGAGGACAGCATGACCCAGATCAGCCTGGCAGACGCGAAGATGATCAACAGCTCCAGCGAGCTGGGCGATGTCGTCAATGTGGACATCAACTCCAGGGCATTTGGCCGTATAGCCGTGCAGAACGCGAAGAACGTCATCCTTCAGCAGATCCGCGAGGCGGAGAGGAAGAGTCTGTTCGCGGATTACTATGACAAGGAAAACAAGGTCGTCACCGGCGTTGTCCAGAGATTCATCGGCCGCAATGTCGCGATCAATCTTGGCAGGGTGGACGGCATCCTGAACGAGAGCGAGATGATCCGCGGAGAGAACTACTATCCGAACCAGCGGATCAAGGTCTATGTCCTTCATGTTGACAATACGCCGAAGGGCCCGCGCATCCTGGTCTCCCGCAAGCACCCGAACCTTGTCAGGTGCCTGTTTGAGCAGGAGGTTGCCGAGGTGGCTGACGGCACCGTCGATATCATGGCGATTGCCCGCGAGGCAGGTTCCCGTTCGAAGATGGCGGTCTGCTCCAGGTCGGAGAATGTGGACGCCGTCGGAGCGTGTGTCGGACAGAATGGAAACCGTGTCGCGATGGTCGTGGATGAGCTGAACGGTGAGAAGATCGATATCGTCGAGTGGAATGAGAACCCGGCATATTTCATCGAGAATGCGCTCAGCCCCGCGAAGGTCGTTACCGTCCTCGTCGACGAAGAGGACAAGGAGGCGAAGGTCGTCGTTCCGGACTACCAGCTTTCCCTTGCCATCGGGCGTGAAGGTCAGAACGCGAGACTTACCGCAAGGCTGACCGGGTTCAAGATCGACATCAAGTCCGAGACACAGGCAATCGAGTCCGGTGAGCTCGATGAGTTCCAGGAGGAATACTACGGCCAGGGCTATGATGAGGAAGACGCTTCGTATGAAGACGGATATTACGAGGAGGGCTATGCTCCCGAAGACGCCTATTACGAAGACGGGGAATATGTCCAGGAAGGTGAGTACCAGCCTCAGGGTGAGTACCAGTCTGAGGGAGATTATGTGCCTCAGGAGGATTACGCGCCTCAGGGTGAGAACTACCAGGAGGAGTATGTTCCCAAAGAAAAGAAATAAGGACGGTCTCGTATGGGTCGTGTGAAGAAAGAAGTTCTCAGAAAATGCGCCGGCTGCGGTGAGATGAAGGACCGGCAGGAGCTGGTGCGCATCGTGAGGTGCGCGGAAGGAGAAGTCGTCATCGACGAAACGCAGAAGAGAAACGGCAGGGGCGCTTACGTCTGCAGGTCGGCTGGATGTGTGGAAAAAGCCGCGAAAAGACGCAGCCTGGAGAGAGCCCTGAAATGTGGCGTGGACCGGAAGATTTATGATTCACTGATGGAGATGACAGAGGCGACGCAATGAATGACACAAAGAAGGTATTGAGCCTGCTCGGACTGGCACAGCGCTCCGGGAAGATCGCATCGGGAGAATTCATGGTGGAGAAAGCCGTGAAGGAAGGCCGGGCGGCTCTTGTGATCATTGCCTGCGATGCTTCAGCTAATACAAAAAAGAAGTTTCAGAATATGTGTACGTTTTATCATGTACCGGTCAGGGAGCTGTCCCAAAAGGAAGAGCTGGGACATAGCATCGGCCGGTCTGAGAGATCCAGCCTTGCACTTACGGATGAGGGGTTTTCAAAGGCGGTGCTTGAGTCGGTCTGAACGTACAGAACGCGGAGGTAGTTGGTTTGGGAAAGATCAGAGTACATGAACTTGCTAAGGAGCTGGGAAAGACATCCAATGATTTGATAGCCATCCTGGACAGGATGGGAATCGCGGATGCAAAGCCTGCAAGCGGAATCGATGAGAGCGTGGCGGCCAGGGTGCGGGAAAAGGTGAACGCGCCCTCTTCACCTTCGCCTTCTCCAGGCAGCATTCCCCCGGTACGCAGGGAGGCTTCCCCTCAGGGTGCAGCTGCTCAGCCTCGCAGGGAAGGCCCTGCTTCGGGCAGCGCTTCTTCCGCGCAGAAGGAAGCCCCGGAAAAGCCGGCGGGCGGCGAGGAAGGCGCGCCGAAGAAGAAAAAGTTCGTCGCGGTCTTTCGCCGTGAGAATGCGCGCAGCGGGGTTATCTCAAGAATGCCGACCAAGCAGGCCCAGCAAAGAAGTGCTGCTCCTGTAGCGCACTCCGCGAGGGGGCCGGTGAGAAGACGCCCCGATGATCCCGCCCTGCGTGAGATGGGTCCAAACGCCCGTCCAGTGCGGCCTGTGGAGGGACAGGGGTCTCCCGCGGCCATAAGACCGGAGAGAACAGTCCGTCCGACCGGTCCCGTTTCCCAGTCTCCCTCATCCTCAGCAGGGATGAAACCCTCATCCGTCCCGCAGGGTGATCAGACAGCGAAAGCATCCCCCGCAGCCCAGCAGACTGCTTCCGGCGCGCAGGACGGAGCCAGAGTGCCTCAGGGCGCGAGATCGTCCGCAGGGGGAAGGAGGGACCAGGCGCCTTCCATGTCCTCCACGCAGCAGGGAGCAAGAAAACCTGCCTCCGCCCAGCAGGGAACGAGAAGACCTGCCCAGGGAGAGAGGAGTGCTTCCCGCGTGGATCAGAGGACGGCGGATGGCAGACGCTCCGGCCAGCAGGACCGCCCGGACCGCGCAAGAGGCGATCAGTCCGGCAGAGCCCAACAGGGCAGAGGAACGTCCTCCGGCGCAGGCAGCGCGGGAAATGCCAGACCGGGCGCGGCCTCATCCAGAGGAGGCCAGGGCAGGAACAGCTCCTCCAGGGGCAGGTATGACCAGAACCGTGACAATTCTCAGGGCCGCGGGAAGAATTCTGCCGCCAGGAGAGAGGGAAAGGACCGCAACGAAAAGTACAACCGGTTTGACGCAAATGAGCGCGTGCAGACCGGACGCCGCCGCAAGGACGCCAATAAGACAGCAGTCAAGGCCGAGCCGGTCAAGGTGGTGGAGGAGAAGATCAAGACGATCATCCTTCCGGATCACATCACTCTCAAAGAGCTGGCTGAAAAGATGAAAGTCCCGGCAGCCCCGATCATCAAGAAGCTGTTCATGGACGGAAAGATGGTCACGATGAACTCCGACCTTACCTATGAGGAAGCGGAGGAAATCGCGGTTGAATACGAGATTCTGTGCGAGCAGGAGGAGAAGACGGATCTGATCGCCGACCTGCTCAAGGAAGACGAGGAGAATGAGGAGAACATGGTCTCCAGACCTCCGGTTGTCTGCGTCATGGGTCATGTCGACCATGGTAAGACTTCCCTGCTCGACGCGATCCGAGACACCCATGTCACCGACCGTGAATCCGGCGGCATTACGCAGCACATCGGTGCTTCTGTCATTCACTACAATGACAGGACCATCACATTCCTGGATACGCCCGGCCATGAGGCGTTTACGGCCATGCGTATGAGAGGCGCGAACTCCACGGATATCGCCGTCCTGGTGGTTGCCGCGGACGACGGCGTCATGCCGCAGACGGTTGAGGCGATCAACCATGCGAAGGCAGCCGGGATCGAGATCATCGTCGCGATCAACAAGATCGACAAGCCAAGTGCGAACATAGACCGTGTCAAACAGGAACTGACGGAATATGAACTGGTCGCCGAGGACTGGGGAGGCAGCACTACCATGGTGCCGGTCTCAGCCAAGTCCCATGAAGGCATCGACGATCTTCTGGAGATGATCCTGCTCACGGCGGATGTCATGGAACTGAAATCGAATCCGAACCGCCGTGCGAGAGGTCTTGTCATCGAGGCGAAGCTCGATAAGGGCCGCGGACCGGTGGCGTCCCTGCTGATCCAGAAGGGTACCCTTCACGTCGGCGATCCGATCGACGCGGGAAGCTGCTTCGGCAAGGTCCGCGCGATGACGGACGACAAGGGAAGAAGAGTGAAGGAAGCCGGCCCGTCCATGCCGGTCGAGGTGATCGGTTTCTCGGATGTTCCAGGCGCGGGCGAGATCTTCACATCACCCGAGACCGAGAAGGAAGCAAAGAACTTTGCCGCCACGTTTATCACGGTCGGCAAGGAGAAGATGATCGAAGAATCCAGAAAGAGAACCTCCCTGGACGACCTGTTCAATCAGATCCGGGAGGGTACGCTGAAGGATCTGAACCTGATCGTGAAGGCGGATGTACAGGGCAGCGTGGAAGCACTGCGCCAGAGTCTGCTCAAGCTGACAAACGAAGAGGTGATCGTCAAGATCATCCATTCCGCGGTCGGCGCGATCAACGAATCCGATGTCACGCTCGCCAGCGCTTCCAACGCGATCATCATCGGCTTCAATGTGCGTCCTGACGCCCAGGCGAAGTCCACCGCGGAGCATGAGGGCGTGGATATCAGGCTCTACAAGGTTATATATGACGCGATTAACGATGTTGAAAACGCCATGAAGGGCATGCTTGAGCCCGTCTACGAGGAGAAGGTTACAGGCCATGTGGAGATCCGGCAGATCTTCAAGGCCAGCGGAATCGGCAACATCGCCGGATCCTATGTGCTGGACGGCGTCGTCCAGAGAGGCTCCAGGGCACGCATCACCCGCGACGGGGAGCAGGTTTTCGAAGGCTCCATCGCTTCGCTCAAGCGGTTTAAGGACGATGTCAAGGAGGTCCGCGCCGGATACGAATGCGGCCTTGTGTTTGACGGCTTCAGCGAGATCCGCGAGGGCGACCAGGTTGAGGTCTATACGATGGTGGAAGTGGCCCGGAGCTGATCAGAAGGAGAAAAAGTGCGTAAAAACAGTATTAAGAATATCCGGATTAATGAGGAGGTCCGCAGGCAGCTCCAGGAGATTATCATGACTGAGCTCAAGGATCCGAGAGTCGATCCGATGAGCAGTGTCACAAAGGTCGAAGTCGCACCGGACCTGAAGACCTGCAAGGCATATGTATCGGTTCTTGGCGACGCTAAGGCCATGGAATCCACCATGGAGGGACTGACAAAGGCGGAAGGTTTTATCCGCCGCGAGCTTGCCAGAACCGTGAATCTGCGCAACACGCCGGCGATCCGCTTTATCGCGGATGATTCCATCGCCTACGGTGTCGGGATGTCCAGAATCATTGACGAGGTGATTGCCCGCGATGAGGAAAGACATGTCCCTTCACCGGAGGATGAGGCGAAGGATGAGGCCGATGTCCTGCCGGAGGAAAAGATGAAAGGTCAGCCCTCAGACGGGATGAAAGAAGATCCGGAAGGAGGAACTGCGGATTGATTTCGCTGGATGCAATTCTGGATGGAGTGAAGCGTGTCGGGATCTGCGGCCATGTCAAGCCGGACGGGGATGCATTCGGCAGCTGCATGGGTCTGTATTTGTTCCTGAAAGAGTATTATCCCGATGTCCACGCGAAGGTCTACCTGGAGAACCGGTACTCCCGGTCATATGAATTTGTTGCCTGCTCTGAGGAGATCGTCCATGACTATCCCTCCGAGGAGGCGCATGATGTGTTTTTTGCCCTGGACTGCTCTGATCATCTCAGGCTTGGACAGTCACAGGATTATTTTTATGCTGCCAGAAAGACGGTGGTGATCGACCATCATATTTCCAATATGGGATTCGGCATGATCAATGAGATCCAGCCGGACGCCAGCTCCACGTCGGAACTGGTTGCACTTCTGATCGGCAGTGAGAGGATCACGAAACAGATCGCCGAACCCCTGTACATGGGGATCATCCACGATACCGGTGTCTTCCAGTTCAGCTGTACTTCCAGCAGGACCATGACTGTGGGAGGATGGCTCATGGATACCGGGATTGATTTTTCGTGGATCTGCGATGAGACATTCTTCCTGAAAACCTATGTCCAGAACCAGGTGCTCGGAAGGGCTCTGACAGAGAGCGTCCTGATGATGGACGGAAAGATGATCTTCACCGCTTTCAGGCAGAAGGATCTGGATTTCTATCAGGTTGAGCCGCATGACCTGGACGGAATCGTCCAACAGCTGAGAGTGACAAGAGGAGTGGAGTGCGCCGTCTTCCTGTATGAGATCAGTCCGAACCGCTACAAGGTAAGCCTTCGGTCAAACGGAAAAGTGGATGTATCGAAGGTGGGCCTGTACTTCCAGGGAGGCGGGCATGTCAGGGCAGCCGGCTGCACCATGGACGGCTCCGTCCACGATGTTGTCAACAATATCGCGGCTCAGGTCGCGAAGCAGCTGGACTTTGGGGACTCGTCATGCTGAGCGGTATCCTGAATGTATACAAGGAGAGCGGATATACCAGCAACGATGTTGTCGCGAAACTGAGGGGAATCCTCCACCAGAAGAAAATCGGTCATGCCGGGACACTTGACCCGGCTGCGACAGGCGTTCTCCCGGTGCTTCTGGGATCTGCCACAAGACTGTCCGACCTGGTCATGGAACATGAGAAGACCTATCGGGCGGTTCTGCTTCTCGGCGTGACGACCGACACACAGGACATGACGGGCAGCGTCCTGTCGGTATCAGACGCCATTCCCGAAGAGAACATGGTGCGTGAAACCGTGCGGTCCTTTATCGGAGGATATGATCAGCTCCCGCCGATGTACTCAGCGAAGAAGGTAGGCGGAAAAAAGCTGTATGATCTGGCCAGGGAGGGCAAGACTGTTCCCCGGCAGACGGCGCCGGTCGTGATACATGACATCCGGATTGAGAAGATGGATCTTCCTGAAGTGACTTTCAGCGTTGACTGCTCGAAGGGAACCTATATCCGGACGCTCTGCCATGACATCGGACAGAAGCTGGGGTGCGGAGGAGCCATGAAAGAGCTCACTCGTACCAGGGCCGGGCAGTTCTTTCTGGAGGATGCCCTGACACTGGACCAGATCCAGGAGCTGGCAGGGCAGGGCAGAGTTTCTAAGAAGACTGTTCCCGTGGAGGCGCTGTTTTCCGACTGTCCCCGCATTCTTGTTTCTTCCATACCGGCTGAGAAAAAACTTCTGAACGGCAATCCCCTGACCCTTAAGGAACTGTGCCTTGCGCCGGAATGCGCCGGGGACAGGATCCGGCTCTGCACCGGGGATGGAAAGTTTGCGGCCGTATACCGGTATGAGCCGGAGAAGAGCCGGTATCTTCCCTGGAAGATGTTTTTGCAGTAGCAGCACAGACTGTATCTGAATGTCAGTTTCTATGTGGCCGCGAAACGCTGTTTCAGTGCTGTACCAGATGAGAAGGTGTTCTTTCCTTGGAGATCTTTCACAGTATAGAAGAATACAGAAGGTCAGGCTTTTACTCCGCGGGGGAAATGAGCGCGGTTACGCTGGGAAAGTTTGACGGCATCCATATCGGGCACACGAAGCTGATCCGCAATATCATTCAGCATGTGCGAAAATGCTCCGGCATAAGCGTGGTTTTTGCCATTGAGATGGCGGACGGATCGATCCTGAGTCATGAGGAGCGTGCCTTGGTCCTTAAGGAACTGGGAGTGGATCTTCTGATTGAGTGTCCTTTTTCCAGACAGTTCATGAGTCTTGGCCCGGAGGAATTCGTGCGGAATGTCCTCTCGGATACACTGCACGCCGGGTATGTCTGTGTAGGTCCGGATTTTGTCTTCGGCCATCACCGGGCAGGGACGGCTGTCTCCCTGAAGGAATATGGAAAGGCTTTCGGCTTCGAGACGGTGATCCTGGAGAAGGAACGCTACCTGGGAGAAGATGTGAGCTCGACGAGGGTCAGAAGCGCCCTGTTTGCCGGGGACATGGAGCTTGCAGGGAATCTGCTCGGAAGATCCTATCCCATTGCGGGAGAGGTTGCGCACGGCCGGCACATCGGAACCGGAATCGGTATTCCCACGATCAATGTCATTCCCCAGAAGGAAAAGATTCTCCCTCCGGACGGCGTCTATGCGTCGGTTGTGGATCTTCCGGACCAGACGCGGTGGAAGGGACTCACAAATATCGGCGTGCGTCCGACGGTCGGCGGAACGCAGAGGAGAGCCGAGACGACTTTGCTGGATTTCCACTCAAACCTGTACGGAGAGAGTGTGACAATCCGTCTGCTGCGTTTTATCCGTCCCGAAAAGAAGTTCGATGACCTGGACGCGCTGAGGGCGCAGATCCTAAGGGACAGGGAAGAAGCCTGGCCCGCACGCTCTTGACTATGGCGCGCGTTGATGTTATAGTTCCAAAGTATGGTTTTACAGCCGCTTCGCAGGAGCTGGATCACTCCGGCCTCTCCTTCGTGGCTGGCGTTTTTTCAAAGAGGAGGAAAAGAAACATGATTACAAAAGAGAAGAAGACCGCTATCATTGAAGAGTATGGCAGACAGCCCGGCGACACCGGTTCACCGGAAGTTCAGGTGGCTGTCCTGACCGAGCGCATCAGAGAGCTCACTGAGCACCTGAAGGAGAACCCGAAGGATCATCATTCCAGGAGAGGACTTCTGAAGATGGTCGGTAAGAGAAGAGGCCTTCTCGAGTACCTTAAGAAGAATGATATCGAAGGGTATCGTACCCTGATCGCCAGACTCGGACTTCGTAAGTAATAACTGTTGCCCGGGGAGTCTGCCTGCAGAATGCCTGTTAAGGCTGTGCCAGGCAGTCTGGAAGTTCCTGAAAAACGAATACCGCCAAGCACCCGGACCGTTCCTGGGACGGGTGCTTTGGCTGTAATCAGCAAGGCCGGCACATCTGTCGAGGCAACTGTAAAGCTGATCTGGCTGAAAGCCAGGTGGGTTTTCCAGTTGATTCGGAGATGGGCTGCGTCTGGAAAATGAAAACAGTGACAGGCACATTTCATCGAAAGGAGAACAAGAAAGATCATGCAGAAGGGAAAAACATTTTCCATGGAAATCGGCGGCAGGACGCTCAGTGTTGACATCGGCCGTGTCGCAGCGCAGGCAAATGGTGCTGCTTTCATGCACTATGGGGATACAACAGTCCTCAGTACCGCCACCGCTTCCGAGAAGCCCCGCGAGGGAATCGATTTCTTCCCGCTGTCCGTGGATTTCGAGGAGAAGTATTACGCGGTCGGCAAGATGCCGGGCGGATTCAACAAGAGAGAGGGAAAGGCGAGTGAGAACGCCGTCCTGACCTGCAGGGTCATTGACCGTCCCATGCGCCCGCTCTTCCCGAAGGATTACCGCAATGACGTGACCCTGAACAACCTGGTGATGAGCGTAGATCCCGAATGCAGGCCGGAGCTGGTGGCCATGCTGGGCTCCGCCATTGCTACCTGCATATCCGATATCCCGTTCGACGGACCCTGCGCCATGACGCAGATGGGTCTGGTCGACGGAGAATTCATAGTGAACCCGTCCCAGAAGCAGTGGGATGAGGGCGACCTTCAGCTGACTGTCGCATCTACCTCCACAAAGGTCATCATGATTGAGGCTGGAGCGAAGGAAGTAAAGGAAGAGAAGATGCTCGAGGCTATCTACAAGTGCCACGACATCAACCTGACCATCATCGACTTCATCAACAAAATCGTCGCGGAAGTCGGAAAGACAAAGCATACCTATGAGTCCGCCGCGGTACCGGAAGAGGTCTTCGCGGCGCTGAAGGAGCTCGTTCCCGCCGAGGAGATGGAGAAGGCCGTCTTCACCGATGTGAAGCAGGAGAGAGAAGAGAACATGCGCGTCCTTACCCAGCGTGTCGAGGAAGCCTGGGCACAGAACGAAGAATGGCTTGCCATTCTTCCGGACGCAATGTATCAGTATGAGAAGAAGACGGTCCGCAAGATGATTCTCAAGGATCACAAGAGACCGGACGGAAGAAGGATCGACGAGATCCGCCCGCTGGCGGCTGAGGTTGACCTGATCCCGAGAGTTCACGGCAGTGCCATGTTTACCCGCGGACAGACCCAGATCTGTACAGTCACGACACTGGCCCCGCTCTCTGAGGCTCAGAGGGTCGAGGGACTGGATGAAAACATCACCGAGAAGCGCTACATCCATCAGTACAATTTCCCGTCTTACTCTGTCGGCGAGACCAAGCCGTCCAGAGGACCGGGACGCCGTGAGATCGGTCATGGCGCACTGGCGGAAAGAGCACTGCGTCCGATGATTCCGTCGAAGGAAGAATTCCCGTACGCGATCCGTCTTGTATCCGAAACCTTTGAGTCCAACGGATCCACCTCACAGGCTTCCATCTGCGCGTCCACCATGTCCCTGATGGCGGCCGGCGTTCCGATCAAGAAGGCTGTTGCCGGCATCTCCTGCGGTCTTGTCACAGGCGATACCGATGATGATTACCTGGTACTGACCGACATCCAGGGTCTTGAAGATTTCTTCGGCGATATGGACTTCAAGGTCGCGGGAACCCATGACGGCATCACCGCGATCCAGATGGACATCAAGATCCACGGCCTGACCCGTCCGATTGTCGAGGAAGCCATCGCGCGCACCAGGCAGGCAAGGGAGTACATCCTCAATGAAGTCATGACTCCGTGCATCGCCGAGCCGCGCAAGGAACTGTCCCCGTACGCCCCGAAGATTGTCCAGATCCAGATCGATCCGGCGAAGATCGGCGATGTGGTCGGCCAGAGAGGCAAGACCATCAATGAGATCGTTGAGCGCACCGGCGCGAAGATCGATATCGATGAGGACGGCAGCGTGAACGTGTTCGGAACCGACATAGACGCGATCAATGCCGCGATCGACATGATCCGGATCATCACCACAGAATTCGAGGAAGGCCAGATTCTCTCCGGAACCGTGGTTTCCATCAAGGAATTCGGCGCATTTATCGAGTTTGCTCCGGGCAAGGAGGGAATGGTCCACATTTCCAAGATCGCGAAGCACAGGATCAACCGTGTGGAGGATGTCCTGACACTCGGAGACCGCGTCACGGTTGTATGCCTCGGAAAGGATAAGATGGGAAGACTGTCCTTCTCCATGAAAGATGTGAAGCAGGGGCCTTATCAGTCCGCCTGATCTGAAGTCAGCCGCTCCAGGTCGATATAAAATGAGGGATATGAGATGCCGACACAGTCGGCATCTTTTATTGTGACCGGACCGTCGGATGCGAGGGCGCAGACTGCCATGCTCATCGCGATTCTGTGGTCCAGGAAACTGTCAACCTCAGCGCCGTGCAATGGCGCTCCGCCTTCTATGACCATCCCGTCGTCCGCAGGCGTGACACGGACACCCATCGCCTGCAGGGCCAGGGTCGTGCTACGGATCCGGTCCGATTCCTTTACCCGAAGCTCAGCCGCGTCACGGATGATGGTTGTTCCCTCCGCATAGGCTGCAAGAGACGCAAGGACAGGGATCTCATCGATCAAGGCCGGGATCAGGCTGCCGCCGATCTGAATCCCATGCAGGGCGCACGAGCGCACAAGCAGATCCGCGCTCATCTCGCCGCCCTCCTCCCGGCGGTTTTGAATCCGGATATCTCCTCCCATCTGTTTCACGGCCTCCAGGAATCCGCTTCTTGTCGGATTGATTCCGACATTCCGGATCAGGATTTCGCTTCCCGGAACGATAAGGGCGGCCGCGATGAAAGGTGCCGCCGAGGAGATGTCACCGGGAACAGTGATGTCACAGGCGGTAAGAGACGGGCAGGGCAGAACACTGGCTGTCCACCCTCCTTTGGCTTTTTCGGAGGAGATCTGTGCGCCGAACCCGGAGAGCATCAGTTCCGTGTGATTCCGTGACAGCGCCTTTTCCGTGACAGAAGTCTTCCCGTCCGCATACAGCCCTGCCAGCAGGATGCATGATTTGACCTGTGCGCTCGCGGTCGGGGACAGGTAATCAATCCCGTGCAGCGTGGCAGGATCAATCTTCAGTGGGACACAGCCGTTTTCCGGCATCGAACGGATCTCAGCGCCCATGCTTCTCAGAGGCGTGATGATACGCTTCATCGGCCGCTTCCGGATCGAATCATCCCCGTCCAGAACAGATGAGAAAGACTGGCCCGCAAGGATGCCGGCGATCAGCCTCGTTGTTGTACCGGAATTGCCCGTATAGAGAACCTCTGAAGGAGCGCTTAGTCCCCTCATCCCCTTTCCGTGTACGACGACGGAATCATCTTCCGGATCCTCTTCGAACCGTACTCCGAGCTTCTCAAAGCAGGAGATCGTCGACAGGCAGTCCGCGCTTTTCAGGAAATTGCGGATCCTTGTATCTCCATCGGCGATTGCGCCGAACATCACAGCCCGGTGCGAGATCGATTTGTCGCCCGGAACCGTCAACGTGCCCCGCAGGCAGGAGGACGGATAAATCGTTCTGTTCATGGATATACCATCTCACTTTCTGTATTTATACTCGCGAACGAAATTCTTTTCCGTTTTGGACGATTTCACTATGGCATCAGGACTCCGTCAGCTTCGCTGACACCTCATGCC
>ONVT01000305.1 GCA_900321365.1 uncultured Eubacteriales bacterium
GGGCTTTGTTACACCATTGACGCTACCATTGCATCAATTTTTTTCTTAAATTCCTCATCTTTTCTCTCGGCATCTTCAAGCGAGGTTCCGACAATTCCGTAATAGAACTTGATCTTTGGCTCGGTTCCGGACGGGCGTACGCACATCCACGCGTCCCCCTCAAGCTCATAATAGAGGACATTGGACTTCGGAAGACCGGTATCGGTCTCCTCGCCAGTCACCAGGTCCTTGATCCTGTCCGTCTCATAGTCACGGATCCTCAGGATCCTGCAGCCCGCGATCTCCGGGCTCTCCTGCTCCCTGAGCGTCATCATGATCTGGCGGATCTTCTCAAGTCCGGCGATTCCCTTCAGGCCGACCGCGGTGGAATTGTCTCTGTAGTAACCGCAGCGCTCATACAAATCGAGCATCGCGTCCCACAGGGTCATGTTCTTCGTCTTATAGTATGCAGCGGCCTCACACAGAGCCATGACGGCAACGATGGCGTCCTTGTCACGCGCGTGTGTGCCGATCAGGCAGCCGTAGCTCTCCTCGAATCCGAACAGATAAGTCCCCTTGCCCTCATTCTCCATCTTCAGGATCTGGCGTCCGATCCACTTGAAGCCCGTCAGGCACTCATATTCCGAAACCCCGTAATACTTGCAGATGGCATCGGCCAGATTCGTAGTGACAATCGTCTTGATCAGCATGCCATCCTTCGGAAGCCCCTTGAGCGCCTTCCTCTGTCCGATCTCATAGTCCGCCAGGAGACTGCCGGACATGTTGCCGGTCAGGGTATGATAAACGCCATCATTATCCCTCACACGCACGCCGAGCCGGTCCGCATCGGGATCCGTAGCAAGGACCAGGTCCGCGCCGGTTTCCTCGGCAAGCTTCAGCCCCAGCTCGAAGGCCTCATCCGCTTCCGGGTTCGGGTAGGATACCGTCGGGAATTCCCCGTCCGGCTTCTCCTGCTCCGGGACTACCAGGACGTTCTCAAAACCAAGCTCCTTCAGGATTCTCGTCGCCGGCACCAGCCCTGTTCCGTGGAGAGGCGTATAGACAATCTTCAGGTTCTTCGCCTCGGCGCGGATCGCTTCCGGATGGAGGACATTTTTCTTCAGCTCCTCCATGTAATCCGTGTCGACTTCCCTGTCGCCGACCACGACATACAGTCCTTTGTCGATGGCTTCCTGCCTGTCCATGGTCTTGCAGGCGGAATAATCCGTGATGGCCTTCACCTCACCCATGATTCCGGAGTCATGCGGCGAGGTAATCTGCGCCCCATCCTCCCAGTACACCTTGTATCCGTTGTATTCCGGCGGATTGTGGCTGGCAGTGATGTTGATTCCGGCGATACAGCCAAGGTGGCGCACCGCGTAGGAAAGCTCAGGAGTCGGGCGCAGCGCGTCAAACACATATGCTTTGATCCCGTTCGCGGCCAGTGTCAGAGCGGCGCAGTCCGTAAACTCTTCATACATTCTACGGGAATCGTGGGCAATCACAACACCCTTTTCCTTTCCGCCTGCCTTCAGGATATAGTTGGCCAGCCCCTGCGTTGCCTTGCGCACCACATATACGTTCATCCGGTTTGTGCCGGCGCCGATAATGCCGCGCAGGCCGGCCGTGCCAAATTCAAGATCCATGTAGAAACGTTCCTTGATCTCGTCCTCATTTCCCTCGAGCGCACGAAGCTCCTTCTTCGTCTCCTCGTCAAAATAAGGACTGTCCAGCCACTGTTGATATCTCTCCCTGTACTCTTCCATAGCTCCTCCCTTTTCAAAACTGTTCCTGTTTCCACACTTCACTGCCACGGGCGCTGTACGGTCTTTCACAGCCTGTCCCGTTTCCCGGACGGATCCGTTTTGTAGTTCTTAGGATCTGTTCAGAAATAACCTGAAAATAACCTGAATAACCTGTGAATCCTGCTTGTCTGTTTTTCCGATTCAAGAACGCCACCGGCAAAACCTTAGAACCTGTACATAGTGACTCTACGGAAGCTGTGTATCCCCATACACCTTCCGGATCTGTGTATATCCTTCCTTCTCAAGCGTCTCTGTCTGGAACTTCGCGTTCTTCTTCAGCGGCTGGACTGTCACGGTAGCGCCGGCGGCCCTCTGGGCGGCCGCAAGCGAGAATACCTCCCCAAGCCTGCCGTCTGCGCTCTTCAGGTCGACCAGATACGCCTTCTTCTGACCGCCGCCTTTCTCCTTCCAACCAAGATCCTTCAGGATCGTGACGATGCGCTCGAAACCGATGGAGAATCCGCACGCCGGCGCGTCCTGGCCACAGAACCTCCCGACCATCCTGTCATATCTTCCGCCTCCGGCGATGGAGAAGGAA
>ONVT01000185.1 GCA_900321365.1 uncultured Eubacteriales bacterium
TAACTGCTAACTCCGACTAAGCGTCCGGGAGATTCGTATCGCGTATCACTCTTCTCCCGGACGCTAAGTCTCCGTAAGCAGTGGATCTCAGCGACGCTCCTGCTATGGTGGCACACGGAGGCGGTGCCCCTGCCGCGCGGCCTGCCTGTTGATTCCCTCCGTACTCTCAATTCACCGTGCCGCCGCAGACGTGGAAGATGCGGTCGATCTGCACGGGGCTGTCCTGGTACTCCTCAAGCCCGGTGCAGGTGATAAAGGTCTGGATTCCTCCGATGGAATCCAGGAGATGATGCTGCCTGCCGGTGTCAAGCTCCGAGAGAACATCATCCAGAAGAAGAACCGGCAGGCTGCCGGTCGACTCCTTCACCAGACGGATCTCGGCAAGCTTCAGGGAAAGGGCTGCGGATCTCTGCTGCCCCTGGGATCCGAATTTCCGGATATCGATCCCGTTAACGGAAAAACTCATATCATCCCTGTGAGGCCCGCAGCCGGTGGTCTTCAGGAGAAGATCTTTTTCCCTGCACCTCTTCACATTCTCAGCAAAAGAATCAATGTCCGTGTTCTTTTCGTAACCGGTATCCATCTCCTCCCGTCCGCCGGTCAGCTTCCGGTGAATCGGCCGGATGATTTCTCCAAGCCTTTCCACAAACGTTTCTCTCGCCCGGATCAGGACAGACCCGTACCGGATCAGCTGCTCGTCCCACACATCCAGCGTCCCCATATCCTGCGGACGCAAGGCCAGATCCTTCAGAAGCCTGTTTCTCTGGAGGAGAACCCTGTTGTAGGAAGTCAGGGAAGACACATAGATCCGGTCAAGCTGGCACAGCTCCATATCCAGGAATCGCCTTCGCTCCGACGGCCCGTTCTTGATAATCCCCAGATCCTCCGGGGAAAAGAAAACATAGTGTCCCAGTCCGATCAGCTCCTGTGCCTTCCGGATCGGAAGACCATTGATGGCAATTCCCTTCGCCCTGCCCGTTTTCAGGTGCATATCAATCCGGTGATCGGCGGATTCTGTGTGCATCTCCATCCGAAGATGCGATTCACTGGCGGAAAATCGGATCAGCTCGCTGTCCCGCGAGGTTCTGTGGGACCTTGTCGTTCCACAGAAATAGACAGCCTCAAGGATATTCGTCTTCCCCTGGGCATTGTCTCCGTAGAAGAGATTCGTCCCGGGAGAAAACTCCAGATCCAGGCTGTCGTAATTCCGAAAGTTTTCCAGCTTAAGCGTGCTGATGTACATGGACTACTTCACCGTTGTATTCCACACTGTCACCGTCATGAATCTTTTTTCCCCGCATCGTACAGATTTCTCCGTTGACCGAAACCTGTCCTTCGGAAATGACATACTTGGCGTCGGATCCCTCATCTACCAGCCGCATCGCTTTCAGAAGCTGTCCCAGCCTGATATGGTCCTCGCCCTCGCGAAGTGTAAAATTCTTCATGCTCATTCTCCTGCATTTACAATTATGGTCAAGGTGTCAACACCCCTTTCTCCCACTGCAAGCAAGCTTGCGTGGGAGACGGGCTTTTGACACTGTAATCAATTATACAAAATTCACCGGGAGCACCATGTAGATATAGGACTGTGCTTCATCCCTGATAAAACAGGGTGCCTTGGAATTCAGGAAGAAGATCTGGATGTCCTCATCATCGATGACGCGAAGAGCGTCCAGGATAAACTTCGGGTTAAATCCGATCTTCAGCTCCTTTCCCTCCATCGTGATTCCCACATCATCCGACATGGATCCCTCCTGGGAAGATATCCTGAGGTTCATGGAATCGGAACCGACCGTCAGAACCAGAGGTCTCTTGTCTGCTTCACTTGTAAAAAGCATCGCGCGGTCTACGGCGCTCGTCAGTTCAGATTTTCTTACCGTCACTTTTGTTTCGTAGTCATTTGACAGCATCTGATCCACACGGAAGTAGACCCCTTCGATCAGACGTGTGACGACCAGTGTACTGTCCAGCTCAAACAGAACCTGATTCTTCGTGAAGTACAGCTTCACCTCATCCTCCGTCTCGCCGGTCAGGATCTTGCCGATCTCATTCATCGTCTTACCGGGAAGAATGACTTCACGGTTTTCATAGACCTTATCCAGAATCAGCCTGCGGATCGCGATGCGGTGACCGTCAAGCCCGACAAGGCGGATCTCATTTTCCCGGATCTGCATGAATTCGCCGGTCATGATCCTGTTCGCGTCATTGATCGATATAGAGAAGATCGTCTGACGGATCATTTCCCTCAGCTGGAACTGATTCAGAACTACCGGATTCTGCCTGTCTATCGCCGGAAGCGGGCTGAATTCCGTCGTATCCTTACCCACAATATGGAAAACCGAGTTCTCGCAGGAGATCGTCGTCCGGAAATCACTGCCGACTTCGATCGTGATATCCTCCTCCGGCATCTTCCGCACAATCTCAGAGAACATCTTCGCATCCAGGCAGATCAGTCCCCTCTCTTCGATTGTTCCTTCCACGACAGTCTCGATCGCGATCTCCATGTCATTTGCGGTAAACCGGATCGTATCCACTGTCGCGTCGATCAGGATACAATAGAGAATGTTCATTGTCGTTCTGGCAGGTACCGCCCTGAGGACGATCCCGAGTGACTTCATCAGCTCCTGTTTTGACGCGGTGATTTTCATAGTGATCTCCATTCCGCCGCCGTTTTTCAGACAGCAAACTATATTTCTTTCATTATGGCTGTGATTTGGTCTCTTCGGTTTCCGGAAAACAGCGTTATACACAACCGCGAATGATCGGAGAAAGACCGTTCTGCCGGAGGGGGCTGCTCCATCTATCTATAAAAAACAGAAACCCGTATTAGTATTCTTATAGGCTGTGGATTGGTGGAAAACGCCCTCCCGCCCTTTTCTTTCGCTCATATGCCCTCAGGAAAAGTGGTTGAGAAAAGGCGTTGTTCAAACAGGAAAACTGTCTGTCTTTCCACACCCTCCGTTTTCCCGGTCCGGAGAAAACAGTTTCTTCCGGATGCCGGTGCGGTATATACAGGATCGGAATTCACCGGCATTCACAGGAAGTTTCTGTGGATATGTGAACAACCTGGTGGAAAAACGCACAGATTCAGTCTGAAGGATTGATCTTCTTCTTCAGGATATCAACCGTCCTTCTGATATCTTCATATTGTTTGATGTCGTTGTCAATCTTTTCAATTCCGTGGATGATCGTGGTATGATCCTTCTTTCCGAGTGACTCGGCGATGGAATGAAGAGAAAGATTCGTCATGTTCCGGCACAGGTACATGGCGATGTGCCTTGGCTGTACAATCTCGGAATTGCGCTTTGATCCGCGCAGATCCTGGGCAGTGATGTTAAAATGCTCTGCCACGGTATTGATAATCAGATCCGCGGTGATCTCCTTCTTAAGATCCGGAGAGATAAACTCCTTCAGCGCATTTTCAGCCAGACTGAGTGTGATCTCACTGTTCTCGACACGGCTGAGCGCGATCAGCTTCGTCAGGGCACCCTCCAGTTCCCGGATGTTGGAGCGGATGTTGGCTGCGATATACTCCAGGATCTCATTGCTGATCACATAATGCTCTGCTTCCGCCTTCTTCTGCAGGATCGCCATTCTGGTCTCATAATCGGGCATCTGGATATCCGCGAGCAGACCGGAGGCGAATCTCGTCTTCAGGCGCTCATCCAGTGTATCGAATTCCTTTGGCGGGCGGTCCGACGAGATGATGATCTGCTTTTCCCGTCCTATGAGGTCGTTAAAGGTATGGAAGAACTCTTCCTGTGTGGATTCTTTTCCTATTATAAACTGTATATCATCAATCAGAAGCACATCAATATTGCGGTAACGGTTCCTGAACGAGGTGATCAGGGAGATATTGTTCGAATTCCTGAGCGCGTCGATCAGCTGGTTGGTAAATGTCTCGGAGGAGACATAGCAGACGGACTTCTCCGGCTGTGTCATGATGATATGGCCGGCGATAGCGTTCATCAGATGCGTCTTTCCCAGCCCGGGTCCTCCGTAGATGAACAGGGGGTTGTACATTCTGCCCGGAGATTCCGCGACGGCAACGGCGGCTGAGTGGGCAAACTTGTTGTTGGATCCGACAACAAAGCTTTCGAAGGTATACTTCGGATTGAGCCCGGCCTCGTGCAGCGTCATGTTGATCTTTGCGTCAGTTCCCTGAAAATCGGTCTTCTTAGAGCCGGTCTTCTTCAGCTCCTCCTCCTTTGCCTCTTCCGGAAGAATGAACCCGATCTCGTACTCCGTCCCCGTGATCTCCGCGACCGCGACCTTTAGAGGGAAAAGATATTTCTTGGTGATATAGTCGATTCCCATCTGACCGGTGGTCACAAGGATAATGATCGTGTTATTCCTTACGTCATGAACACTCAGAGGCTGAAGCCATGTCCGGAAAGCGACGTCCGTGACGTCGAATTCAGTCTTTACACTCTGAAGGATCTCATTCCATGTTTCTGTACTGATGTCTGCCATATTGATACCTGAACTCCTGAATGATAGTTTATTTGATCCTGGCCTGACATCGGCAGGCCGGCTCTTAATGCATCATGCGCATTTTTGCAAAGACAGTTCCTCTGCAACTCTTATATCTTATTAGGAAATGATCTGATTTTCAATCGGACGAAAAACGCTCATGTGGATAACTTATCA
>ONVT01000187.1 GCA_900321365.1 uncultured Eubacteriales bacterium
CATCGTCGCGTCGGTGGAGGAGCAGAACCGGTTCTTTAAGATGATTGGTCTTCAGACCCACGCTGTACGCAGTGCCATGATTATCGGCGGCGGTGACGTCGCGCTGTATCTGGGCAGGATGCTGCTCAATTCCGGGGTTCAGGTTAAGATCGTGGAGAAGGATCTGAAGCGCTGCGAGGAACTGGCGGAGCTGCTGCCGAAGGCGGCGATCATCCACGGGGACGGCTCGGACAAGGAACTGCTCGAGGAGGAAGGAATCCGCAAAACGGAAGGCGTGGTGTGCCTGACTGGCATCGATGAGGAGAATGTGGTCCTGTCCCTCTTTGCGAAGACCTGCGGCGTGCGTAAGATCATCACCAAGGTCAACCGCGTCGCTTTTGAGGAGGTATTTGAGAACCTGGATCTGGACACCATGATCTCTCCGAAGAACATCACCTCGGAGCTCATCGTGCAGTATGTCAGGGCCATGCAGAACTCCTTCGGCAGCAACATCGAGACGCTGCACCGCATCATGGATGACCAGGCGGAGGCTCTGGAGTTCACGATTCGTGACAACTTTACCAAGACTGACATCCCGCTGAGCAGCCTGTCGCTCAAACCGGGCGTACTGGTGGGCGCGATCTACCGCAACGGCAGGTTTATCCTCCCGCGCGGCGGAGATGCGATCCGGCGCGGCGATACCGTGCTCATCATAACGACGATCAAGGGCGTAAATGACATCAGCGATGTGTTTGAGTAACAGGGGATCCGGAATATGAATGTTGCAATGATTTTCCGCATCCTCGGCTGGATGCTGATGTTTGAGGCTGCCTTTATGGCTCCGTCCGGGATCGTGGCTGCGGTCTACAAAGAGAGCGATGTGGTCTGGCTGCTCGTATCCATGGGCATCTGCCTTGCTGCCGGTGCGGTCATGGTACTTGTGAGCCGCCCGAAGATCCGGCGGATCTATGCCCGGGAGGGAAGCGTGATCTGTGCGCTGGTCTGGTTTCTGTACAGTATCTTTGGCGCGCTTCCGTTCTTTCTTTCCGGATATATCACGAGATTTATCGACGCGGTCTTTGAGACGGCGTCCGGCTTCACGACCACCGGAGCGTCAATCCTGTCGGACGTGGAGGCGCTGCCGCACTGGCTGCTGTTCTGGAGGTCATTTACCCACTGGGTCGGCGGCATGGGAATCCTGGTATTCGTCATGGCCATCATCCCGCTGGCCGCCGGAGGCAGCTCGATGTATCTCATGAAAGCGGAGAGCCCGGGCCCGAGCGTGAAGAAGATGGTCCCGAAGGCCGGCCAGACCGCGGGAATCCTGTACAGGATGTATATCACCCTGACGGCAATCGAGGCGGTGATCCTGCTGGTTCTCGGGATGCCGCTGTTTGACAGCCTCTGCCTGACATTCGGAACGGCCGGAACCGGCGGATTCGCTGTCCTGAATTCCGGGCTGATGGGATATACGATCCCACAGCAGGTGGTCATCACGATCTTTATGATCCTGTTCGGAACGAACTTCTCCGTCTATTACCTGATCATCACCGGGCATATTAAGGATGTCCCGAAGGTGTCGGAGGTGATGACGTACTTTTCGATTATCGGAGTGGCCATCGCCCTGATTACGGTCACGATCAATCATCTGTATCCAAGTACGCTTCTGGCGCTGAAGGACGCGGCGTTCCAGGTTGCCTCTATCATAACGACGACAGGCTATTCGACCGCGGACTTTGAGCTTTGGCCGCATTTCAGTAAATGGGTGCTGGTGCTTCTGATGTTCTGCGGTGCCTGCGCGGGCTCTACGGGCGGCGGCATCAAGGTCTCCCGGATCCAGGTCGCGGTCAAGACGGTCATCAAGGAGCTGGACAACGCGATTCATCCGAACAATGTCCGCAAGATCAAATATGACGGAAAGCCCCTGGAGCATTCGGTGCTGCGCGGCATCAATGTGTTCATCATGGCGTATTTCCTGATTATGGCGCTCAGTATTCTGCTGATCTCCATCGACGACTTTGATCTGGAAACGAATTTTACCGCGGTTGCCGCGACGCTGAACAACATCGGCCCCGGACTGGAGAAGGTCGGGCCGACCATGAACTACAGCGGCTACAGCGCATTTTCAACCTGTGTCCTGATCTTTGACATGATCGCGGGAAGACTGGAGATCCTTCCCGTACTGATCCTGTTCTCCTGGCATACCTGGAAGGACGGCAGCCCGTTCTCCGGCGGGGCGAGGTGCAGGAAGCGTGCGAGCAAAGTGGATGAAGCACTGCTTGATGAGGGTTTTTGAATCTGTTGACAGTCACAACGGGGTAACACAATGGACAAGAGGGAATATCAGGAGAAACTGCAGGAGATCAACCGTCTGATTGCGGACGGGGATTATGAAGGCGCCGCGGGGATTGCGGATTCCATCGACTGGAAGAGGGTCCGGAATGTACAGACGCTGGTCATGATCAGTGAGGTCTATGAGGCGCTGGAGCGCTATGAGGACAGCAAGGCGCTTCTTCTTCGCGCATACCGCCGCAGCCCCACGGGAAGGACGGTCCTGTACCGGCTGGTGGAGTGCTGTATCAAGCTGCGCCAGTTCGACCAGGCGATCGAGTATTACTCGGAGTATGTCCAGGCGGCCCCGCACGATAACAACAAGTATATCCTGAAGTACAAGATCTACCGCGGCAGAGGGTCTTCTCTCGATGAGCAGATCGACATCCTGAAGGAGTACCTGGATCAGGAATACAATGAGAAATGGGCTTACGAGCTTGCCCGCCTCCAGATTCAGGCGGACCGCGTGCAGGAGGGCATCGCGACTTGTGATGACCTGGTGCTCTGGTTCCACAGCGGCAAGTATGTGATCAAGGCGCTGGAACTGAAAAAGAAATACGC
>ONVT01000135.1 GCA_900321365.1 uncultured Eubacteriales bacterium
ACCAACATCTGTGATTCTGTGATAAGGAAATAACACGATATGCCGAAGTGGGAAAACAATGTAAGGAAAGTGGTTCCGTATACGCCGGGAGAACAGCCGAAGGTGCGGGACCTGATCAAACTGAATACGAATGAGAATCCGTATCCGCCGTCCCCGCGGGTGCTGGAGGCACTGCGGGCCCTGGATGAGGAAGCAATGCGCAGATACCCGGATCCCGCCTCGTCGAAGCTGACACAGGCCATCGCTGAATGGTGCGGCGTTCCGGCGGAGTGTGTCTTCGCGGGAGTCGGATCGGACGATGTGCTTGCCATGAGTTTTCTGGCCTTTTTTGCCTCCGGCCGGCCGGTCCTCTTTCCGGATATCACCTATTCCTTCTACGATGTCTGGGCAGACCTGTTCCGGATTCCCTATGAGACACAGCCGCTCGATGGCAGCTTCCGGATCGTGAACCGGGACTATTTCAGGGAGAACGGAGGCATCGTGTTCCCGAATCCGAACGCTCCGACCGGCGTATATAAGGACCTCGATTCCATCAGGGAGATCCTGGACCACAACCGCGACGTCGTCGTGATCGTGGATGAAGCCTACATTCATTTTACCATGGGCGCGGACGGCGAGACTCCTGCACGCGTGCCGCCTGCGAGCGCGCTGAAACTGGTCAGTGAATATGAGAACCTTCTGGTGGTGCAGACCTGTTCCAAGTGCATGTCACTTGCCGGGATGAGAATCGGATATGCAATCGGCAGCTCAAAGCTGATCCGGTACCTGAATGATGTAAAGTATTCTTTCAATTCCTATACCATGAACCAGGCGGCGATCGCCGCCGGCTGCGCGGCATTTTCGGATGAGGATTATTTCCGCGAGTGTATCGCGAAGATTATCCGTACGCGGGAGCGGGTGAAGAAGGAACTTGGCGCGCTTGGGTTTACGTTTCCGGATTCCTCCGCCAACTTCCTGTTTGTAACGCATCCCTGCCTGAAGGCCGCGGAGCTGTTCCGTGCCCTGAGACAGGAAAAGATCCTGGTCCGCTATTTTGACAAACCCGGGATTGACAATTACCTGCGCATCACTGTCGGGACAGACGCTCAGATGGATGCGCTGATCGAATTCTGCAGGAGTCGGCATGAGGTGGCACCGGCGAAGCCGGTGACGGAGTCCTGATGCCATAGTCCTGATGCCCTTGTCCTGATTCCGGGAACCGGTGAGTCAGATAAATACTGACGTTCATAAAGGAGAGTCTTCATGACAAATACACTTGCAACCTGGTTTGCT
Source organism: uncultured Eubacteriales bacterium (assembly GCA_900321365.1). Next base: position 1,273 of record ONVT01000135.1, read on the forward strand.
TCGAATCTCGGCCAGATCATGCCGGCGGAACTGGTTATCTTTATCGTGTCCCTGTTTCCGATCCTCGAGTGCAGGGGAGGCCTCATCGTGGCCGCGCTGCTTGGCGTGGATCTCTGGGTGGCGGTGCCGATCTGCATTCTGGGAAATATTCTCCCGATTCCTTTCATCCTGCTCTTTCTGAAGAAGATTCTTGCCTGGATGAAGAAAACCCCGCTCCACGGGATCGCGGACTGGGTTGAGAGGCGCGGAGAAAAAAAGAGCAAAGGGATGAAGTATGGAGAATTCTGGGGCATTTTCCTGTTTGTCGCGATTCCTCTTCCGGGAACAGGCGCCTGGACCGGATCCCTCATTGCCACGATTCTCGATATGGACTGGAAGAAGGCGATCGTCCCGATCTTTCTGGGAGTCCTGGTGGCGACCCTGATCATGACGATATTCTCTTACGCGTTCCTTGTGAATGTAGTCAGATGACAGAGTGTGCCGGGAGGAGAGAGATGTATGAGAGCTTTGCCCGCGTCTATGATACCTTCATGGATGAGGTTCCCTATGACGTGTGGGCAGACTGCCTGATCCGGGATCTGAAAAGAGAAGGGATCCGGGATGGCCTGGTGCTGGACCTTGGCTGCGGAACCGGACAGATGACAAAGCGTCTGGCGATGGCGGGCTATGACATGATCGGCGTGGACCGGTCCGTGGACATGCTGGAGATCGCCCGGGAGAGGATGGGCACATGTGACATTCTCTACCTGATGCAGGACGTGAGACAGTTCGAGCTGTACGGAACCGTGCGCGCGGTCATTTCCACCTGCGACAGCCTGAACTATATTACGAACCGGGAGGATTTGCTTCAGGTCTTCCGGCTGGTCAACAATTACCTGGATCCGGACGGGGTGTTCCTGTTTGACCTGAACAGCCATGGCTACTATGAGCGCATGTGCGCGGACAATGTCTTCGCGGAATCGCGTGATGAATGCAGCTTTATCTGGGAGAACAGCTTTGACCGGGCAGCGGGGATCAATGAGTATGACCTCACCCTTTTCCTGAGAAGGGAGGACGGGCTGTACGAACGTTTTCTGGAGACACACCGCGAGCGTGCATGGAGGGTGGAAGAGGTTTGCGGACTTCTCCGGGAAGCCGGCATGAAGCCGGAGGGCGCGTGCCTTGCTTATGTGCCGGAGGAGGCTGAGACGGACGCTCTGCCCGGAAAAAAGCTTTCTGCGAATGGGATTATGGGTTCTCCGGAGGAACTGGACAGCGGGACGGGGCGAATCCTGTTCCGGGCAAGAGAGTGCGGCAAGGGACGGAGGACGGATTGATGAAATTCACGAAGATGCACGGGATCGGAAATGACTATGTGTATGTCGACGGATCACGGGAGAAGATAGAGGATCCCGCGAAAGTGGCGAGGTTTGTCTCGGACAGGCATTTCGGAATCGGGTCGGACGGTCTGATCCTGATCAATCCTTCCGGGGCCGCGGACTTTGAGATGGAGATGTATAACGCGGACGGGTCACGCGGAAAGATGTGCGGGAACGGGATCCGCTGTGTGGGGAAATATGTCAGCGACCATCATCTTACGGACAAGACGAAGATCACGGTCGAGACCCTCGCAGGCATCAAACACCTTGAGCTGTTTAAAGAAAACGGGACAGTGAATCTGGTGAGAGTGGACATGGGGGCGCCGATCCTGCTTCCGGAGAAGATTCCGGTTGACGTCGGGGCGGCCGGCTGCGCCATCCGCACAGAGAACCTTCCACTCTGGGGAGAGGTGATCCGGGAAGCGGAGATTCCACTGAAGGGCGCATTTTCGATGAAAGGAACCTGTGTCTCCATGGGCAATCCGCACTGCGTCGTGCAGGTGGCGGATGTGGCCGGGTTTGATGTGACCGGGATCGGCCCTCTGTTTGAGCATAACAGCGTGTTTCCGGAGGGAGTAAACACCGAGTTTATCCATGTGGAGGATGACAGGAGCGTGAGCATGCGGGTCTGGGAGCGTGGAAGCGGCGAGACATGGGCCTGCGGGACAGGCGCTTGCGCTGCTGCGGTCGCGTGTATCCTGAACGGGCTGACCGCGCCTTCCCTGACGGTGCACCTTCGTGGCGGCGATCTTTTCATCGAATGGGACCGGGAGCGCAATACGGTCTTCATGACGGGGCCTGCCGTGACGGTTTTCGAGGGAGAGATTGAGATATAAGAGGAACGTTATGAAGAAGAATACTCTCACTGCGGCTCTTGCTCTTTTGCTGGGAACGGGACTGATACTGGGCGGTTGTACGCGCAGCCAGATCAACTACCAGATTGCCGAGGCGATCGGAACGGACGGGAAGTATGAGAACAATGAGCCCGTTGAAACGCCGGTGATGGCCGAGAGAAGGAAGCTCCTGGAAGAATCCGAATCGGAAGAGGCGTCCCTCCTCACCATTCTGGAGGAGGCGGAAAAGCTCGCTCTGGGCTACAACTATGAGGAGGCGCTCTCCGTTCTGGACACCATTCCTCTCTCACAGGCAAGGGACGAGAGAGTGGCGGAAGCGAGGGAGCGGTATGAGAAGGGAGACGCGAACCTGGTCACCTGGGAGGGCGACATCCCCCATCTGTGCTTCCCTACGCTGATCTATGATACCGTCATGGCATATGACGGGGATGACAAGGCATCGGAATACAATACAACCATGGTGACGTGCAAGGAGTTCAGCTTGATCCTCCAGAGCCTGTACGACAACGGATATATTCTGATCGATATCCACTCCATCGCGGACATGGTGACAGACGAGCGCGGGACATCCTCCATGGAGGAGCAGAAGATGAAGCTTCCGGAGGGGAAGCGCCCGATCATCCTCTCACAGGACAACCTGAATTACGCAGACGTCAAAAACGGCGACGGCATCGCGACAAAGCTTGTGCTGGATGAGGACGGGAAGGTCAAGGCGCAGTACACGGACAGCGAAGGACATGATGTCGCGGGTGACTACGACTTCATCCCGATCCTGGACAGCTTCATCGAAGAGCATCCGGACTTCTCGTTCCGGGGAGCGCGGGGCATTGTCTCTGTCTCCGGCAGCGAGGGAGTGTTCGGTTATCCCATTACTTCCCCTGCGGCCGGTTCCTCCGCGGATGCGGCAGAGGGCTCATCGACGGTTTCCTCCTCCACGCAGGATGAGAAGGTAAAGGCAATTGCCGATGCCCTGAGGGAGGAAGGCTGGAACATCGCCAGCGCGGGATGGTCCCACAGTTACATGAACGACATGTCCATGGAACAGTTTACCGCAGAGATTGAAGACTGGATCAAGTATGTGGCGCCGCTGACCGGCCCGTCGGATATCCTGTTCTACCCGTACGGCGCGGAGGTGGAGTATCCGGGAGAGAAGCTGAACTTCCTGACCGGAAAAGGATTCCACTATCTGTGCGGCCTGTGGGGCGACACAGACTTCCGTGAGCTCTCGGATCTGTACATGCGGCAGACCAGACGCTTTGTCGACGGATATACGCTGATCAACGCGCCGGTATACTTTACCGATTTCTTCGACGCTTCCTTAATCAGGGATGATGACCGGTAGCACCGGTCTGCGCGTTGACGCATCAAAGCGAAAAAAATGTAACTATCCAGAATAGTTACAAAAGAGTTATAATTGTTTCTACATGTACAGCTGTTCTGTCAGAAAGTGCTTTTGACCGGATGACAGGCAGCAGGCAGAATTTGCAGCAAAAAGGAGCGGGATATGGGTAAGTACATATTCAAAAGGGTTCTCCTCGCAATAGTGACGATCTTCATCGTGTGTTTCATCACTTTTTTTACGATGAACGCGATACCGGGTGGTCCGTTCGCAGGGGAGAAGGCCAAGTCACCGGAGGTGCAGGCGGCGCTTGAGAAGCGTTTCAATCTCGACAAGCCGGTGGGCAGACAGTTTCTCATCTACATGAAGAATCTCCTGCACGGAGACTTCGGGATCAGCGCGAAGACGGGGCGTGAGATTTCCCAGACGATCCTTTCCAAGTTTGCCGTATCCGCGAAACTTGGTATCATGGCTGTGCTCCTGGCGCTTGTCATAGGTATCGTATTCGGAAGCATTGCCGCCCTGCAGAGAAACCGATGGCCTGACCGGCTGATCATCTTCCTGTCGACATTGTTTACATCGCTTCCAAGCTTTGTCCTGGGATCCTTCCTGCTGGTCATTTTTTCCGTGAAGCTGGGGATCGTAAAGGCGTGGAGTCCGACGAATCAGAATCTGATTCTTCCCGTGATCGCGCTTGCCATGTACCCGGCGGCCTACATAACGAGACTGACAAAGACCTCCATGCTGGACGTCATGGGACAGGACTATGTCCGCACGGCCCGTGCCAAGGGCGTTGCACAGTGGAAGGTTCTGTTCGTGCACACCCTGAGAAATGCGCTGATCCCGGTTGTCACCTATCTTGGTCCGATGATTGCCGGCGTCCTGACCGGATCTCTGGTGATTGAACAGATCTTTACGATCGGCGGCCTGGGCGCGGAATTTGTGCAGAGCATCACGAACCGTGACTACCCGATGATCATGGGCGTCACGATCTTCCTTGCGGTCTTTATGGTGACCATGAACCTGCTGACGGATATCGTTTATAAACTGATCGATCCACGCATCAATCTGGATTAAGGAGGGGAGCGTCATGGCAAAGGAAGCATACGATGTGAATAAGATGCCAAAGAAGAATCCTCTCTCTCTGCAGATTAATCTTCAGAAGTTTGAGAAGGCAACCGATGAGGAGAAGCAGCAGGCGGAGGTGATGAGCGAATCCACCACGTTCTTCCGTGATGGAATGAGAAAGCTCAGGAAGAATTACCTGGCTATGTTCAGCCTCATCGTACTGGTTCTGATCATTCTTATGATCATCCTTGTTCCGGTTATTGTTCCATACAGTTATTCCGACATTATCACTGTGAACGGCAAGAGAGACAAGAGCGCAACCAATATGGCGCCCTTCACTTACTCCAAGCTGGAACAGCAGTATATCGATGAAGGCGGGAAGGTGTTCCCCCATATCATGGGAACGGACGAGCTTGGACGTGATTATTTTGTGCGTGTCGCGTACGGCACGAGAATCTCCCTGCTGGTGGGCGTATTCGCAAGTATCATCGTCCTGATCATCGGTGTGCTCTACGGATCGGTCTCGGGATATTTCGGCGGGAAAGTCGATCTGATCATGATGAGGATTGTCGATATCATATATTCGCTGCCGGACCTTCTGATGATCATACTCCTGTCTGTTGTCCTGAACGAGGTTCTGAAGTTTCAGGGGAACGGAATCCTGGCACGTCTGGGCACGAACATGATCTCGCTGTTCATCGTTTTCGGACTGCTTTACTGGGTCAGCATGGCGAGGCTTGTCCGCGGCCAGATCCTGACCATCAAGCAGAATGAATACGTTCTTGCGGCAAAGGTCTCCGGCGCAAAGAGCACACGGATCATCCGCCGTCATGTCCTGCCGAACTGTATCGGCGTGATCATCATCTCCGCCGCTCTGATGATTCCGTCCGCGATTTTCACGGAATCCTTCCTGAGCTTTATCTCGCTGGGCGTCAAGGCACCGATGCCTTCGCTGGGTTCCCTGGCCAGCGCGGCGAGAAGCGGAATCACAACGTACACTTACAAGCTGATCTTCCCCGCGATCATGATCGGTCTGATTACGCTGGCATTTAACCTGCTCGGCGACGGACTGAGAGACGCGTTCGACCCGAAGCTGAGGAGGTAAGAGAGATGGCTGATGAAAAGAACATTCTGTCGGTAATCGATCTCCACACAACCTTTGAAACCGATAAGGGAGAAGTTCACGCGGTTAACGGCGTATCCTTCAACCTGTCAGCAGGAAAGATCCTGGGCATCGTCGGCGAGTCCGGATCAGGAAAGTCTGTCACTGCTTACTCGGTCATGCAGATTCTGGAGAAGAACGGATCGATCAAATCCGGACAGATCCTCTACAAGGGAGAGGACATCACAAACTGGCCGGAGAGCAGGATGCGTGAATTTCGCGGAAAATGCTGTTCGATTATCTTTCAGGATCCGATGACCAGCCTGAACCCTGTGTTCACCGTCGGATTCCAGCTCAAGGAAGCGATCAGGCTCCACACAAACCACAAAGGGAAAGAGGCCGAGGCGCGGGCGATCGAGATGCTGGAGCTGGTAGGCGTCAATGAGCCGCACAAGAGAATCAAACAGTATCCCTTCGAGTTTTCCGGCGGCATGCGTCAGAGGGTTATGATTGCCATGGCACTTGCCTGCGAGCCGGATATCCTGATCGCGGATGAACCGACGACGGCACTTGACGTGACGATTCAGGCCCAGATTCTGGAGCTGATGCAGGATCTGCAGAAAAAGTTTGGCATGGCGATCATCATGGTCACGCATGACCTTGGCGTCATCGCGCAGATGGCGGATGAGATCATCGTCATGTACGGCGGCCGGGTCTGTGAGAGAGGATCCGCCGAGGAGATCTTCTATCATCCCTGCCACGAATACACGAAAGGCCTTCTTCGCTCGATCCCGAGTGTGGATTCGATGGGAAAGAGACTGGAGCCGATCAGCGGAACGCCGATCAACCTCCTGAACATGCCGAAGGGCTGCGCATTCAGCCCGCGATGCGACGAGACGATGAAGATCTGCCTCCAGGAGCAGCCGCCGGAGACTCAGACGCCGGACGGACATCTTGCGTCCTGCTGGAAGATGATACAGGAGCAGATGACTTCGGGAAAAACGCCGGGAGAAAAGGCTGTCGCGGAAGAGACCGGGAAAGAAGAGATATCTGCGGGAGAAACCGCGGAAAAAGAAACGCCCGCAGAACCGGGGAAGTGAGGGGAGAAAAAAACATGAAAAAGAAATATACGCCGGACCCTTTAAACCTGGTTCAGGTAAATGACCTGAAGATGTACTTTCCGATCAAGACCGGGCTGTGGTCCAGAACGCCGCTTAAGGCGGTGGACGGTGTGTCCTTCGGGATCAGGCCGGGCGAGACCCTGGGACTTGTCGGCGAATCCGGATGCGGGAAGACTACGGTGGGAAGGGCGCTGATCCATCTCTATACGCCTACCGGCGGAGAAGTGTACTTTGACGGGGAAAAAGTGGATGATAAATCCATCAAAGAGTTCCGCAAGGACATGCAGATGGTGTTCCAGGATCCCTATTCATCGCTGAATCCCCGTATGACGGTGGAGGATATCATCGGGGAGCCTCTGGATGTGCACAAGCTCTATACCAGCAAGACGGACAGAAGAGACAAGATCCTGGGACTGATGGAACTGGTGGGACTGAACGCAGAGCACGCGACCCGCTATGCGCACGAGTTCTCCGGCGGACAGAGACAGAGAATCGGAATTGCCAGGGCGCTGGCGACCAGACCGCGCTTTATCGTCTGCGACGAGGCGGTCTCCGCCCTCGACGTGTCCATACAGGCACAGGTCATCAACATGTTTGAGGACCTGCAGAAAAAACTGGGTGTGGCGTACCTGTTCATCGCTCATGACCTTCTGGTGGTGCATCATATCTCCAACCGGATTGCTGTCATGTATCTGGGGAAGATGGTGGAAACGGCGGACGCGGATGAACTGAACTTAAATCCGGTGCATCCCTACACGATTTCGCTCCTCTCCGCGGTGCCTTATCCCGATCCGAAGATCGCGAAGTCGAGGAAGAGAATCATCCTCAAAGGAGATGTCCCAAGTCCCCTGCATATGCCCAGCGGCTGCCCCTTCCGCACGCGGTGTCAGTACGCGACCGAGCAGTGTGCGCAGGAGATGCCCGGCCTTACGGACCGCGGAAACGGCCACATGGTGGCGTGCTGGAACAGATAAACGCGGACAGGAAGCGCGTGGATGGATTGATGAGAGGATCTGTGAATTCATACAATTTGTGTAAATAAGCTTCTCATCCTGGAATCTATATAGTATAATTCTTTTTTGAACGGACTACCGGCTTCCCCGCGCGGGGTGACACAGACCGGTATGAAGGAACCATATTTTTATCCATAAGGAGGAGGAAAGAATGAAGAAAAAACTGGTCTCTGTGCTGCTTGCCGGCACGATGGTGCTGTCATCACTCGGAATGAGTGCGATGGCAAAGAGCAGCGATGCTGCCCCGGACTGGGACGACTACAATGAGAGGATTCAGGCGGTCTATCAGGAGACGGATCCTGCAGCTCGTGAAGCACTGATGCATGAGGCGGAAGATGAGCTGATGAGCACCTGGGCTGTCATCCCGATCTATTTCTATAATGATATCTACATGATGAATACAGACTGCAGCGGGATGTATTCCAACCTGTACGGCTTCAAGTATTTCGGATATATGGTTACCCCGGACAATACGTTCAACGCGAACCTGGCTTCCGAACCGGACCATCTGGACCCGGCACTGAACAGCTCGGTTGACGGTGCGTGCCTGGCGATTCTGGCATTTTCCGGACTGTACAGATACAGTGAAAGCGGCGCCCTGGTTGCTGAGATTGCCGACGGCGATCCCGAGATTTCCGAGGACGGCATGACCTATACTTTCAAGATCAAGGAAGGGCTGAAGTGGTCGGACGGCGAGACTCTGGACGCGGAGGATATCGTGTACTCCTGGAACCGCCTTGCGGATCCGAACACCGCAGCTGACTACAGCTATCTGTGTGATTCCATGAACCTTGCAAGGAATGATGACGAAACCCTTGCGATCGAGGCTTCTGATGACGGCCTTACCTTCACCGCCCATCTGACCAAGCCCTGCGCGTACTTCCTTGACCTGTGTGCGTTCCCGGCGTTCTTCCCGGTTCCGGAGCAGGCTGTAACGGAAGCGGATCCGAATGGCGAGAACCCCGGCGCGTGGGCACTGGAGGCTGGTTTCGTCTGCTCCGGCCCGATGAAGTGCACCGCATGGAAGCACAACGAGTCCATGACCTATGAGAAGAATGAGAATTACTGGGATCAGGATCATGTCAGCCTGGATTCCATCAATTTCATGCTGAGCGCGGATGATACCGCGATCTACAACGCGTACAACGACGGATCTCTTCAGTTTATCGATACTGTCCCGAACGATGAGATCCCGAACGTGATCGAGAATGATGATTTCTTCATCGTCCCGAATCTTGGCACCTACTATGTCTGCTTCAACGTGAACAGCCCGCTGTTTGACGGCAAGACTCCGGAGCAGGCCGCGGCGATGAGAGAGGCATTCTCCCTCCTGATCGACCGCCAGTATATCGTTGACGCTGTCGGACAGACCGGACAGCAGCCGGCAGCAACCTTTATCCCGGCAGGAATGGCGGACGGCCAGGGCGGCGTCTTCGCAGCCAATGACGCTGACTATGAGTATCCGGTCACCTGGGACTTCAACGGCGAAGAGGCTGTCGGCTACTATGATCCGACCGAAACCGGCGCGGGCAATATCGAAGCGGCGATTGCGCTCCTTGAGGAAGCCGGATTCGAGTTTGATGACGCGGGTATGCTGTCAGACTCCACCCCGATTACCGTCGAGTACCTGACCAACGACGGCACCGGTCATGTCGCGATCGCTCAGTCGATCCAGCAGGATCTGGCGACCATCGGCATCAACATGGAGATCAAGTCCGAAGAGTGGAACGTCTTCCTGAACGACAGAAAGAACGGACAGTTCGACTTCGCGCGTGAAG
>ONVT01000192.1 GCA_900321365.1 uncultured Eubacteriales bacterium
GGCAGCATTCATATGGGACATTAGCTCAGTCGGTAGAGCACCTGACTTTTAATCAGGTTGTCGGGGGTTCAAATCCCCCATGTCTCAGACGCATGAGCCGGCAGTGATCTGCCGGCTCATGCATTCGCATCACATATAAGCGGTCATGGCGGAATTGGCAGACGCGCTGGATTTAGGTTCCAGTGGGCAACCGTGCAGGTTCAAGTCCTGTTGGCCGCACTCCAGTTCAAATCATATACAAACCCCGCTGAATCTGCTATATTACAAAGTGAATTACTCGTTGGGCAAGTGGGTAGTGAGTGAATTCTGTTATGAAACGCATGTTCCTGATTGAACTGTCTGTCATGACAGTTCTGGTTCTGTTTTGTATTTTCAGATCATACCGCAGCCGCAAGGAGATCTCCCGGCCGGTCGTCTATGTACTCGGAGCGGTCGTGGTGCCTCTTCTTGGGAATATAGTCATTGCGTCTTCAACAGACCCGGTGATCTGCAACGCCGGATATATCATGTTTCTTCTGGGGACAAATCTGGTCCTGTATACCCTGATTGATTTTTCGATCCAATACTGCTCATTTCCGCCGATGAAAAGGAGCATCTGGTACCTGATTACCGGCGCGCTTGTCGCAGATTCCATCTCTGTTTTTCTGAATATCTTTTTCATGCACTGCTACACCCTGGAGGAGCAGGTACTCGAAGACGGGGAGATCTATATCATCCTGAAATCCGGGGCGGGCCACTATATCCATCTGGCGCTGTCCGCGGTGCTCCTGGTGATGATCGTCGGGTTATTTGTCTGGAAGATCTTCACCAGCGCGGCGCTGTATCTGGAGCGCTATCTGGTGATCCTGCTGAGCATCGTGGTTGTCGGACTGTGGGAATACCACAATACCCTGCTTGACAGGACGATTGACCGGTCCATGATCGGACTCGCGGTGGGAGGCATCCTCGTTTATTTCTTTGCCGTCGAATACAGGCCGATCTTCCTGAAAACGGCTCTTTATGATCTCCTTGTCACGAAAATGAGCGACGCGGTCCTCTTCTTCGACGCGGACGGTCGTCCGATCTACGCCAACAGGATGGCGGACACCCTGTTCGGGATTCACAAAGACAACCTCGCATCGAGCGCGAAGCTGCTGGGAGAGGCGGTCACCGGCAGGGAATTCATCGAGAACGGCATGCGGGTGACGCATGATTTCCGGAACCAGGTCCAGCTCGGGGAGGGGGAAGACAGGAAGTACTATGTTGTCACCTGCCATCGGATGGAAGACAGGAGAGGGAATTACCTCGGCGCATTTTTCGGGATTAGCGACAATACACAGGTGGAGAGAGAGCAGAGGGAGAGCATCTACAGGCAGACGCACGACGCCCTGACGGGCATGATCAACAGGGAGACGTTCATCGAGCAGGTGAACAGGAAGATGGAGCAGGAGCCGGACGAGGAATATGTCATGATCCTCTCCGACATCGCGGATTTCAAGATCATCAATGACATCTATGGAAGAGAGACCGCGGATAAGATTCTGCTCGGCATCGCGGGAAGCATCCGGCGTTTCGTGCACGCGGCTTCCATCTACTGCCGCTGGGGCGGAGACCAGTTTGCAGCCTTCGCCAGGAAAAGCGAGATCGATCCGGTCCTTCTGGAGGAGGAGATCCGCGAGGGCATGAAATTCGGGAACAATACGAGTGAATTCAAGTATCCTGTGGTGATCCATGCAGGGTATTATGCCATAACGGAGAAGGAGATTCCGGTGACGGCGATGGTTGACCGGTGTATCATGGCGATCGCGATGGTGCGCGACGACTATCAGCGTGTGGTCGGCGTCTATAATGAGGATCTGCGAAATGAGCGTCTGTGGGAGCAGCGTATCAACGCGGAGCTGTCGGACGCGCTTGCCGACGGGCAGATATTCCCCTATCTTCAGCCGCAGTACAACAGCAAGAATGACCTCACCGGGGCGGAGGTCCTGGTCCGCTGGAAGCATCCCGTCGAGGGGGTCATCGCGCCCTGGAGGTTTATCCCGATTTTTGAGAAGAACGGCATGATCATCAGGGTGGATACTTATATCTGGGAGGAGGCGTGCAGGATTCTTTCCTCCTGGAAGGGAACCCAGAAGGGGCACCTTCATCTGTCGGTGAATATCTCTCCGAAGGATTTCTACCTCATTGATCTCTATGAGACATTTACGAAACTGGTCGGGAAATATGGACTGGATCCCGGGAAGCTGCACCTGGAGGTTACGGAGACGGTCGTCATGGATGACGCGGCCCGGAACATCCAGATCATCAACCGCCTGAGGGAGTTCGGGTTCATCGTCGAGATGGATGATTTCGGGAGCGGCTATTCATCTCTGAATCTGCTGCGCGACATGCCGGTGGATGTGCTGAAGATCGACATGGCGTTCCTGGGCAAGACTACCCAGCCGAAGAAGGCGGAGCTGATCCTTCACAATATCATCGAGCTCGCGCACCAGCTGAATATGATTTCGATCGCGGAGGGCGTCGAGCTGGAGGACCAGCTGAGGATGCTCAAGCAGATGGGCTGCAATATCTTCCAGGGGTATTATTTCGCAAAGCCGATGCCGCGGGAAGAGTTTGAGAAGCTGGCGGCGTGACGTGCGGCGGGGAGCGAGAGATGGCACGGGCGAGAGTATATACGGCGTGTGTGGACTGCCTGAAGGATCCCAGGCTGTATGAGAGAGCGCGGGAGATTCTCCCTCCGCAGCGCAGGGAAAGCGCGGACCGAATGAAGGTTGAGAGCGGGAAGCGGCTCAGCGCCGGTGCCGGCCTCCTGCTGATGGGAGCGCTGGCAGATTATATTTGCGCACGGCAGTGTGGTGATTGTGCGCTGCCTGACCATAAATCCGTGCAGCCGGGATGCGAGGGAAACCGTTATTCAGATTGCTGTTCCGACATTAATCATGGTATTGATTCGGATCCTGCCTCTGGTTTCGATCCTGACTTTGGAGTCAACGTTGGTGGAGACCACGGCTTTGACTCAGAGATTAGCTTTGGTGCAGGAGTTGACTTTGGTTCTCTGAGGTTCGAACTGGGCGAGCAGGGTAAGCCATATCTGCCGGATTATCCGGGAGTGCATTTTAACCTGTCACATTCCGGGAGCCGCGTGATGTGCATCGTCGCTCCCGGGGAGGCGGGCTGTGATGTGGAAGTGGTCCAGTCAAGACATGTGGATTACGTGATCCGCTGTCTGACGGAATCGGAACAGCGGCTGGCAAGGGCTTCCATCGTGGATTTTTTCAGGATCTGGACACTCAAGGAAAGTATCCTGAAGCTGAGCGGGAAAGGCCTTCTGATCCCGCTCAATTCTTTTGAGGTGACGCTGGATCCGCCGGGCATGCAGCAGAGCTTTATCCCGGGGGTGGTCCGGCTGAAGGAGTATGATTTATTCCGACGAGAGCAGGATGATGTATTCCGACGGGAGCAGGATGATGTATCCCGGCAGGGGCAGGATGACGTGAGAGGGCAGGAGCAGTACTGCTGCTCCTGCGCTGTGGGAGAAGGAGTGGAGCTGCCGGAGGAGATGATCCAGGTGGATCTGAGGCAAGTGCTGGCAACTTTTGCCTGATGGCGCAGATAATTATCAAGACGAGGAACCGCAAATGAAAGTAACCATAAAAGATCTGACGAAAAAGTTTCCGGGGAGAACCCGTAAGGATCAGGAGACGATCGCCGTCAATGACTTCGATTTTGTGATCCCAAGTGGCGAGCTGGTCGGACTCCTTGGGCCGAGCGGCTGCGGAAAGAGCACGACGCTGCTCATGATCTGCGGGCTGCTCACGCCGACGGAAGGGCGGATCCTCTTCGACGACGATGACGTGACTGACATTCCGCCGGAGGAGCGTGGCGTCGGTCTGGTCTTCCAGAACTACGCGCTGTATCCGCACATGACGGTGGAGCAGAACATCATGTTCCCTCTTGGCAATCTTCGGGGCAAGGACAGGCTGTCGAAGGAAGAGATGCGCTCGCGGGCGCTTGAGGCGGCGAAGCTGGTGCAGATCGATTCCCTGATGGACCGGCGGCCGAAAGAGCTGTCCGGCGGCCAGCAGCAGAGGGTAGCGATTGCCCGTGCCCTCGTGAAGATGCCGCGCGTCCTTCTGATGGATGAGCCTTTGTCGAACCTGGACGCGAGGCTCCGGCTGCAGACCCGCGTGGAGATCCGAAGAATTCAGAGAGAAACCGGAATCACGACAATCTTTGTCACCCATGACCAGGAGGAGGCGATGTCCATTTCCGATACGATCGTGGTCATGGAGGCAGGCGTGGTCCAACAGATCGGAAAACCGCAGGATGTCTATGACGATCCGCACAATCTGTTCGTCGCGAAATTCCTCGGGACGCCTCCGATCAATGTATTTGAAGGAAGGCTGAAGGGCGGAAAGATTCTGATCGGAGACAGTGCCGTCTTCGATATAGATGACCTTGCGCCGGAACCTTCCGGATTTCGACCGGGAGGTGTGAAGAAGGGTCCGGGACGTCTCGCGAAGGAAGCGGGAGATATTCCCGTCTGGGTCGGCATCCGTCCGGAGGGATTCTACGTGGATCCGGAAGGCCCGCTCACATGTACTCTGAAGGGCGTGGAAGTGATGGGCCGTGATGTGACGGTCGTGTCGACACACCCCGCATTCCAGGGGGAGACGATCCGCACGATTATTGACGCGCAGAACGAAGTCAGCACCGCGAAAGGTGAAGTGCGCTACCGGCTCCGCCCGGGCAAGGTGTTTATATTTGACAGAGAAACCGGAGAGCGGCTGTACGGAGGAGCATAACAGGAGCGAAGCCGGAGAGTGGCTGTACGGAGGAGCATAACCAGAGCGATACCGTAGAGCGATTGTGCTCAGAAGCGAAGCCGGAGCATTTTCGGAGAAAACTGTATGGAGAAGTATAACAGAAAGGCGTGGCTGTATCTGATTCCGGCGGGGATCCTGCTTGCGGTCTTTATGATCTACCCGCTGATCGATGTGATGGTCTACTCGCTGGAGGAAGGATACAATTTTGCCTCCCAGACGAGTAAAGGGACCGGCCTGTTCAATTTCAGCTATATCCTGCATGATCCGTATTTCCTGCAGGCAGTACGCAACACTGCCCTGTGTGTGATCATTACGGTTCCGCTTTCCACGGGACTGTCGCTGCTGATTGCATTTGGGCTGAGTTCTATCAAGCCACTGCGCAACCTGTTCCAGACGATCTATTTCCTGCCGTATGTGACGAATACACTTGCGGTCGGCCTGGTCTTCATGATTCTGTTCAAGAAGACTCCCTACACCGACGGGATGGTGAACCTGTTGCTGCATTTTTTCCACGGACCGTCCATTGACTGGATCGACGGCCCCTACTGGGCGAAAATGATGGTCCTGTGCATCTATGTCATCTGGATCGTGATGCCGTTCAAGATCCTGATCCTGACCAGCGCGCTGGCCTCGGTGGACCAGAATTATTACAACGCGGCGAAGGTGGACGGGACGAGGAGCTGGAGGATCTTCCTGAGGATCACGCTGCCGATGATCTCGCCGACGGTCTTCTATCTGATTATTACCGGGTTCATCGGGGCGTTTAAGGAGTATTCTGACGCGGTCGCGCTGTTCGGCACGGATCTGAACGCGGCGAAAATGAACACGATCGTCGGCTATATCTATGACATGCTTTACGGTAACGGCGGCGGCTATCCGTCCTACGCGTCCGCGGCGGCGATTCTCCTGTTCGCCATAATTCTGACGATTACGGTCATCAACCTGATGTTCAGCAGGCGGCATGTGTATTATTGATGGTCTCCCCCGCCTGAAAGCGCGGTGAAGATGCATAAGAGGCGTGGAAGAAGGAAGTGTCTTGCCAATATCCCCGCCCGAGAGTAGCCCGGAAGGCCATCGCAGGCGGGGAGAAAGAAGGCAAGAAGGGCTAATCCCCGCCGGAGAGTGCACATTAAGGAAGAGCGCATACTTAAGGAAACAAGAGAACATGAAAAAACGAACCCTCAGTAAAATCATCACCTACATTCTCCTCATCCTGTGGGCGCTGATCGTGCTGTTCCCCTTCTACTGGATGGTGCTGACCTCCCTGAAGAGCTACAGCGCGTACAACTCGGAGTATGTCCCGAAGCTTTTCACGCTCACCCCGACGCTCGAGAATTATGTAAACGCGTTCACGCAGGTCCCGCTGGGGCGCTACCTGCTGAACACTCTGATCTTCACTGTGATTACGACCGCGGTCATGACCATCGTCGCGGTGCTTGCGGCATTTGCCTTTGCAAGGCTGAAGTTCCGCGGCAAGAACATCGTGTTCGCGCTGTTCCTGTCTCTGATGATGCTGCCAAATGAGCTTGTGGTCATCACGAACTTTGTGACAATTACAAACGCCGGGCTGCGCAATTCTTTCCCAGGCCTGATCCTGCCGTCGATCATGTCGGTGTTCTATGTGTACCTCCTCAAGGAGAATTTTGAGATGGTGCCGGACAACCTGTACCTTGCCGCGAAGGTCGACGGGACGGGTGACATGAAATACCTGCTCCGGGTGCTGGTGCCGATCTGCCGGCCGACCATTATCACGATCATTATCCTGAAGGTGATCGAGTGCTGGAACGCTTACGTCTGGCCGCGCCTGATAACTGACGACCCGAAGTACTACCTGGTGTCAAATGGCATTCAGGAGCTTCGCGAGAACGGCTTCGGCCGGGAGAACATTCCCGCCATGATGGCCGCCGTCGTTGTGATCTCAGTTCCGCTGATCGTGCTGTTCCTGATCTTCCGCAATAAGATCATGGAGGGCGTTCTGAGAGGAGGGACGAAGGGATGAAAACGATACTCCGGTTCTTCCGCAAGAACATCTCCCAGTCAGAAACCAACAACGTAAGTCGGGTAAAGATACGCAAAAAGTCCAAACCCATGACATATAAGGTTAGGGTCGCAGCGCTCCTCTCCGTCATCGCGGTGGCCCTGCTCCTTTCTGGCTGCCACGGGAAGGTTCAGACCTCCTCTTTTGCCGTGCCGGGCAGTTTTGACACCGACAAAAAATACACGATTACCTTCTGGGCGAAAAACGACACCAACAAGACGCAGGTTGAGATCTACAACAAAGCGGTCGAGGATTTCGAAAAACTCTACCCGAACATCGATGTCAAGATCCGTCTGTATACCAATTACGGGGACATTTACAACGACGTCATCACGAACATCTCCACCGGGACGACGCCGAACGTCTGCATCACCTACCCGGACAACATCGCGACCTACATGAGCGGCGAAAATGTCGTGGTGGAGCTCGACGACCTCGTCGCGGACAAAAAATACGGGCTCGGAGGATCAGAGCTGGCATTTGAATCCCCCACTCTGGAGGAAATGACCCCGAAGTTCCTCGAGGAGTGCCGGATCGACGGAAAGCTGTGCGCCGTTCCCTTCATGCGCTCCACGGAGGCGTGCTATATCAACAAGGATCTTGTCGAGAAGCTGGGCTACGAGGTGCCGGATGTCCTGACCTGGGATTACATCTGGGAAGTCAGCGAGGCGGCGATGGAAAAGGATAAGGACGGCCTGTTCAAGGTAAATGGCCAGAAGACCCTGATCCCGTTCCTGTACAAGTCAACCGACAACATGTTGATCCAGATGCTTAAGCAGTATGGCGGCGGTTATTCGACCGACGCAGGGGAAGTACTCCTGTTCAATGACACGACGAAGGAACTTCTCACGGAGATTGCGAAACACGCGGAAAGCCGCGCATTTTCGACCTTTAAGATCTCGAGCTATCCGGCAAACTTCCTGAACGCGGGGCAGTGCCTGTTCGCGGTGGATTCGACCGCCGGCTCGACCTGGATGGGATCGGACGCGCCGCTGCTCGACATCAGTAAGGACAAGGTCGTGGATTTTGAGACAGTGGTCCGGCCGGTCCCGCAGGCGGATCCGGATGATATAAAAATGATCTCGCAGGGCCCGTCGGTGTGCATTTTCAACAAGGAGGATCCCCAGGAGGTCCTGGCAAGCTGGCTGTTCACCCAGTATCTGCTGACAAATGATGTCCAGATCAGCTATTCCTCTACGGAGGGGTATGTTCCGGTGACGTCCCGCGCGTTTGAAAGCGATGAGTATCAGGAATACCTTGCCGCGGGTGGCACGGACAACAAGAAGCACTACCAGGTGAAGATCGACGCGGTCCGTCTGATCCTTGACCACATCGAGGACACCTTCGTGACGGCGGTGTTCAACGGATCCGCCTCTCTTCGCGACGCCGCGTCCTACCTTGTGGAGGATACGGCCAAGAGCGCGCGGCGGAATCAGAAGGTCGATGACGCTTATTTTGACCAGCTGTTCAAGGACGTGAGCAATCTCTACCATCTGGATCAGATCGAGGTCTCTGAGGACGGGGTTGAGAAGGAAAATGACCTTGGCCCGCTTCCGGTCACATCCGTGATCCTGCTCGCCGCGCTTGCCATCGCCTGGGCGGGGATCATCCTGGTTTTTGCCATGGGGCGGATCAGAAATTCCCGTCGGAAGACTTGAGTTATTGGGTTGATTGTTGCTATAATCAGAAATGATTTTTCAGCGGATACACAGAAGTGTGTAAAGAGTTTATGAAAAGTTGGGAGGAGGCACTATGAAAAGGATCAGATTGTTTGCGGCTGCGATTGCAATCACTGCGCTGGCGCTGACTGGCTGCAGCAGCAAACCAAAGGAGACGGAGGCGCCGAAGGAGACGCAGGCAAAGGAAACCCAGGCTCCTGAGACGAAGGCTCCTGAGACCGAGGCAGCAGTCGTTGAGACGGAAGCAGCAGTAGTAGAGACTGAGGCCCCGGCGGTTGTTGAAACCGAGGCGGCCGTTGTTGAGACGGAAGCACCGGAGACCGAGGAAGTTGTTGTCGAGACGGAAGCACCGGAAACCGAAGAAGTCGTCGAAGAGACAGAAGCTCCTGAGACCGAGGAAGTTGTCGAAGAGACGGAAGCTCCTGAGACCGAGGAAGTAGTCGAAGAGACGGAAGCTCCTGAGACCGAGGAAGTCGTCGAAGAGACAGAAGCTCCTGAAACCGAGGAAGTCGTCGAAGAGACAGAAGCTCCTGAGACCGAGGAAGTCGTCGAAGAGACAGAAGCTCCCGAGACTGAGGAAGTCATTGAGACGGAGGATGA
>ONVT01000236.1 GCA_900321365.1 uncultured Eubacteriales bacterium
AATGATCACCGTTTCCTCTACAGGAAGATTTCTCCGGAAAGGGTGAAGGACGCACGGAATATTTCTCTGAAAATGGCCTCCGGATCTGTCATCGTTCTGGCCAGGCCGGAGGATCTTCTGCATCCGGCGGCCCTGTGGAGATTTCAGGATGAAATGGAACACAGCGATGCGGATATCCTGTACTGCGATGAGGCAGTGACGGCAGGCGATCCCGCGGAGCCGGTATCTTTTCTGTATAAGAGCGATTACGGTCCGGAGGATATGGAAGGGATGGATCTCTTCGGACATCTCGTGGCGATCCGGAGAAGTCTTCTTACAAGTCTCCTGAGAGAAAAACATGATAAGCGCGCATTTCGCGTAGAACAATTTGATTATAAGCGCGCTTTTTGCGTGGAGCGATCGGATGACCAGTCCCGCGCCGGGATGGGGCTGCCGGACGACCGGCTGCTCACCGGGCTGGAACTGACGGAAGCGCAGGATTACGACCTGCTGCTTCGCCTGAGCGGGAGAACACAGAAGATCCGGCATATCAGCGAAGTGCTCTGCTTCCGGAGAGTCGATGCTTTCCAGCCGGACACACCGGCGACAAGGGAAGCAGATACATTGGCAGCGAAAGGAACCGACACTGCAGTAACAGGAACAGTGGAACCGGCCCTTGTCTCTATTATTATCTGCAACCGGGACAGCTTCGCGATGCTGAATCGCTGCGTTACTTCTATCTTCGAAAAGACGACATGGAAGAACTATGAGATCCTGATCTGTGAAAACGGAAGCACGGATAAGGATACACTGGAGTATTATGCTAAACTGCAGAAGGATCCCCGGATCCGCGTCCTGGAGTGGCCTGAGGAGAAGGAGTTTAATTTCGCCGCGGTAAATAACTTCGGGGCGCGTCAGTCGCGCGGTGAGTACATCGTGCTTCTGAACAATGACACAGAGGTCATCACGGAAAACTGGATTGAGGAGCTTCTGGCGCAGGCGCAGAAAAAACAGGTCGGTGCCGTCGGGTGCATGCTGCTTTATCCGGACGGGACGATCCAGCATGCTGGGATGGTTGTCCGGCCGGGAGATTCCACGGCTCACATGAACCTGTATGAGGATCCGGACTCGGATGGGTACCTGGGCAGGTTCCACAGGGTCAGCAACGTCTCCTCGGTGACTGCCGCCTGTCTTATGATTTGCCGGTCTGTCTGGAATCAGATGAACGGGATGGATGAATCCTTCCGCGTAGCGTACAACGATGTGGATCTGTGCCTGCGTCTTCGGAAAGCAGGATACCGGACCGTGTTCACTCCCTTTGCGAGACTGTACCATTATGAGGGACAGACCCGGGGATTCCGCCGCATGGAAGAAGGCGATGTCTCTCTGGAGGCGAAGGAAGCGGACCTCTTCCACAGAAGGCACAGCGACCTTGGGTGGAATGATCCCTTCTACAATCGTCACTTCTTTTCCGCGGACGGACATTTCTGGGAACGGATCCCGGAGGAGACGGAAACGAGGATGAGAAGGCTCTTCGCTCCGTACCGGCATCTTCCGGTCTATGTGACTGAAGGTGAGGCGAGAAAATATCTGGAGCAAATCGGAGCTTCGGGACTGGATGTGATAGTGTCTGATATTCCGGGCGAAGGATTGTCTGAAGATCCTGATGGGAAGATACCGATAGTTCTGGGAGGGAAAACACCTGAAGTTCCTGCCTTGGAAGGAGAGTATCTCTACCTTGTGGATCCGGAACATCTGGACATCGTCCGGCCCGGGGACAGGATGGTTTTCGCGACAGGCGGCTTCGCCGGTTTTGTGACTGATGGATTTATAAGAGATTCTACCAAAGAGTCTATCGGGGAAACTGGTGCTGGTTCTAAGAGAAATCCTGTTAATGAGAAACACTCTGCGGGCAGCGCACAGAGAAAGAAAGTGGTCTGCGACGTAGAGGCAGATCATTTTCTCGGAAAGGGATTCCACGCGCCGGAGTCGGGGCAGGCATGGGCCGCGGAGGAGGAAGCGTCCATCTGGCTGATGCTGAGCAAAGCAGATCAGAAGCTGGAGATCGAGCAGGGGCATTCCATCCCCCTGGAGGCGCTTGGATGGAAGGAGATCATCCTGACCTTCTCGGTAAATGACCACAGGATCGGTACCGGAAGAATCGATGCGCACAACAATGGAAAAACCATCACTATTTCGCTGCCGGCCGCGGCGGTCCGGGACGGACTGAACAAACTGACCGTCAGCTGCAGGCTGTGGAGCCCGGCTGACCTGGGAGGCGCTGACCGGAGGCTGCTTGGTTTTTCCCTGAAGAAGATAACGGCAAAGAAAAGGCGGTAGAAGACAGATATGTTGATTCTGTTTCTCTGTGGGATCATTCTGGTTCCACTGGTGGTCGGAACAGCGGTCACACCGAGGCTTTATGAGGATCGGATTGTACAGTTATTTCTGAACTATCTGACCGGCTTCAGTGTGATCCTGTGTGTCTTTACGCTTTTTTTCTATTATTTCCTGGCCAGCGAAGGATCCTTCTGGATCCTGTCTACATGCTTTGCTCCTGCGCTGCTTTTTATCACAGTGTTTTCCCTGATCCGCCTGTATTTTATGCGGGGTCATTTTAAGTGGAATAAAAAACAGGCAGACAAAGGAAGTGGAACCGGAAAAGGAGGGTCCATTGTCCTTTATCTTGCACTTGCCCTGATCCTCTTTGAACTCCTGAGAGGATTTCTGATGAAGAGTTTTTCCTATCGGGATGACCGGTCTTATATTCCGCTTGTCAATGACATCCTTCATACAGGGATCCTGAATGGAAAGCAGTATCTGAGCGGGGCTTATTATACAGGCATGCCTTATTATCTTCAGGGCGGCTATAAGCTTGCGCTGTCCTCCTGGTATGCGTTTGAGGCGTGGATGGCCCAGCTCTCCGGACTGCATCCGCTGATACTCTGCAACCGGGTTTTTCCGATCCTGTTTCCCGCGTTTTATTACATGACCATGTGGATTCTGGGATGTACACTCTTTCAGGACAAGGGAAAGCGGTACTGGTTTCTTTTCTTTACGGTACTGTTGAACCTGATCTGGAATGTCCCGCCGCAGCAGCAGATTCTTCTGTTGTGGCCGTCCTGGGGGAAGAATGTGACCGCGACGGTCTATGTACCGATGACGCTGATTCTGCACTATCAGTATGGTCTGCAAAGAGGGAAAACCAGGGTTGTTCTTGTTCTGCTCCTCATGGTGATGGACTTTGCAGGCTGTGCCACCAGCGCGATGGGAGCACTTATCCTCCCGCTGGAGACAGGCATCCTGTCAGTCATACTTCTGGTGCGTAAGCGGCAATTCCGGATAGTGCCGGAATCCGTGGTGATGGTACTTCCGGCAGCTGCCCTGATGTTGGCGTATTTCCGTTATTTCACATAGAACAGGCCCGGACGGCTGTCATTCCGTCTGAGAAGATGTATTAGAATCCTGACGTATCAGTTGATATTTCGAATCTGAGTTCCTGTATCCTCACGGAGGCGGTATGGAGATTAGTGCAGTCTCGATTTTAAAACTGGTTATATACTTTGCGGCAGTCCCGATGCTGGTCGGGGCGGCACTCAGTATGCCTTTACTCAGCCTGCCGGGAATGCGTACGTCTGAAAATGAGCGTATTTCGCTCCTTGAGTGTTATTCGTTCGGATATCTGGTTTATCTGGCACTGTTCTGGCTGCTGTGCCGTTCCCGGGTCTATGATCAGGCCGTCATAACAGATCTGATGTCATTCTGGATCCGGTGTGTCAAAATAACAGTCGTCGTGGCATTCGTGGTATTTGTATTGGGATTGATGATCAGGATCATCTTCCGGATCAGAAAGCGCTCGTCCGTGCACAGGATAGAGAACCCGCAGAGATCGGAGGGGATTCCTGCCCGTGGGCTGCGGCTTGCGGTAATTCTTGTTGCTCTGTCCACAATCATTCTGGCGGTGTTTTTTCTCTTGCCGCATTATCGGGATACGACAGCCGCGACAGTCCGCCTGGCACTGCAGAAGGAGACGATCGCTTCAAGGGATCCGTACACAACCTATGAGACCGGTGACTGGATCTGGAGAAACTTCTTTCCGCTGTTCTACGCGACCGGAATATCGAGGACGGAGCTGGATGCCGCGTTTGTCATTCAGTATCTTCTTCCTGTGGCGCTTCTCCCGGTGTTCTACGGAATCTATTCGTGGATCGCTCGCTATCTGTTCGCGCAGGACAGCAGAAAACGGTTCGGCTTTCTGCTGGTAATCGAAGTGTTTTACCTGTGCATGACCCTGAAGACGGTTTATGTTGGACTTGCCGTCTTCCAGAACATCTGGAACCCTGAGACGATGCTGGTGAGCTGCGTCCTTCCGCTCCAGTTCTTCCTGTCGATGAACCTGTCAGAGTATGCTGCAGGCAGGATGACAAAGAAGACGTCGGAAACAGATGATGCTCCGAAAACAGGAGACACGTCGGAAACAGAGGATACCCTGGAAACGTGGAGTGCGCCGGAATCAGGCAGGAGAACTGCAGGGGGATTTGCCATCTGTCTCTTTCTGTGGATCTGCTGCTTTGCGGTTGCTCAGCTTTGTATTGTCAATGGTGTGATCGTTGCTGTGGTGACTGGATTCGGTGCCGGTATCTGGAATTTTATTCGTATCGTTGTCAGAGCGCGGAGGATCCGGAAGGAGAGCGGCCGGAATGACTGATGTTCTGAACTTTATTCAGGGAGGAAAGCTGCATCTGCTTGCATATGAAGGACTTGTGACAGAGGTGATGGCAGCTCTGATTGTTCTTGCTGTTCTGATTGCGTTTGGCCATGAGGGAAAGAGGCAGCGTTCTCTGGTCTGGAGCGGCGGGGGAATCTTCGTAATCCTGTTGGTTCCGGGAGTCTGCATGGGGCTGGAAAAGCTTTCAACAGGCAGCCTGGGAAACGGGAAAAGCTATATGACGATCCCTGCGGCGGCGATTCTCTCTTACGGGAGCGTCAGGTTATATGAGCACTACGGCAGATCCTTCAGGAACAGGCTTGCCGTCGCCTTCGCGGTTGTGATCGTGATCCTGGCAGGGATCAGTGTTCCTTACACCTTCTCACTGGATAACTACGCATTGCCTGAGAATAAATGGAAAGTCAGGCCTGAGGTGCTGGAGGCGGCGGATTGGATCGGACAGGAGATTGCGATTGTCCCGGAGGATCTGCAGAGCCGTCTGCTGCAGATGGGAGCACAGACAGGGGTTCTGTGGAACCACAGAGTGATCGAGTATACCGAGAAGGATATCAGTTCGGTTGTTTCTACAGCACGCGCGAATCAGTGCGCTTACATCATACTGGAAAAACCGATGGCTGAGGAGTTTGACAGGGTAGCAGCCTGGGAGGTAACGAACTATTATATGCAGGCGTACGGATATCAGAAGGAGACAGAGAACGACCGGTATATCCTGTATGGACTGATTCCGCCGGAGGAGCCGGCTTCTTGAATCTCCCCGGTTAATCTGCTAATATTTCTGTATGTATCAGAAGCGGAGAGCAATTGAAAATCTGCTGGTGATGTGCTTTGACCTTCTGGCGCTGGGAGTGAGTTTTGCAGGTGCGGTGTTCCTCAGGTACAAGACACTGAATATGACCGCGGCGGAGGGCAATCAGAGCCAGCAGTTTATTATCATGATCATATTGTACATTGCGCTGCATATGGTCACGAATTACTATTCTGATTTCTTCCGCAGGTCACCGTTGCAGGA
>ONVT01000197.1 GCA_900321365.1 uncultured Eubacteriales bacterium
CATCTACCATGGTACGGGCCACCAGTACAGGAACTGTTTCCTGAGCCGGGTGCTGCAGTTTGACCGGTATGATGAGGTGTTTCCGCTCTCCGCGGCCCAGGAAAACCCCGGGACAAATGTCCCCCTGATCCTGAACCGGCTGCGCTCCGGCCCCGCTCCAAAGCAGGAGGTGATGCTCCGCTATCTGGAGTATCTGCGTCAGGAGACACAGACGGTGATGGAACAGATCCTCACAGAGAGGGAATTCGATCCGGATCAGGAACTGCTGATGCTGGACAGAGAAGGATTCTTCACACCGGAGATCATAGAGGAGTCGATCCAGGCGGCGTCGCAAAGGGGCTGCACCCAGGCGGTCAGCTGCCTGATGGAGATCCGCAGCCGGCGCTTTCCCCGGAAAATGAAGAACCGTTACGAACTGTAATTTGCATTTCAAAAAAATATGCCCATTTGTTCGCAAAAGTGAGTGAGAAGAAACTCTGCCTGACAGTCGAAGCAGATCAGATAACCATATATGAGCAGAAGCGAAACAATAACATCAGAACTTCAGGAGGTCGCGAGGCAGATCCTGGATGACAGCCGTACGGAGCTCTACCTGGACCAGCACTATCTGGCGCTGGCCCTCGGAGCGCTGAAGTATGCGCTGAACACGGAGCTTTCGGGGATTGGGACCGACGGTGAGTATCTGGCGGTCCATCCGAAGTATCTTGCGGATCTGTACAGGGAAAACCGCCGCATGGTCAACCGGATGTTTCTGCATCAGGTCTATCACTGTCTGTTCCGCCACATCTTCAAGCCTCCTGGCAAGGACAGAGAACTGTGGATGCTCTCCTGCGACATGGCGGTGGAGTTTCTCATGGACTCCCAGAACCTCAGGTCGATCCGCATGGCGCACAGCGCGCTGAGGGAGAGGTGGAGGACGCAGATCAGGGGAAAGGTAAATGTCCTGAACGCGGAAGGTATCTATGCGGCCCTGCGGGAACTTGCCCCCGCACCTTCTGCCCTGGTGCGTCTTCGGGAAGAATTCTGCCTGGACGACCACAGCCTCTGGCCCTCCCTGAAGAGCGAAGAGAGCCGGAAGGAGCTTCCTCCCAAAAGCCTGCTCCTTAAGAAAAAGTGGGAGGACCTGTCCGGGAAACTTCAGACAGAGATGGAGTCCTTCTCCGTGGAAGCCTCATCAGGGGCGGGGAACCTGCTGAAGGAGACGGAAGTAGAGAACAGGCAGAGAATATCCTACCGCTCATTTCTCAGGAAGTTTGCCGCGCTGCGGGAGGAGATACACATCGACCCGGATACCTATGACAGCATTCTCTATTCGCTCGGGCTTGAGATGTACGGGAACATGCCGCTGATCGAGCCGGTGGAGACGCGGGAGGTGAGGAAGATCGATGAATTCGTCATTGTCATCGACACCTCGATGTCTGTCTCCGGAAAACTGGTAAGGAGTTTTCTGGAGCAGACTTACGGCGTGCTCAGCGAATCCGGGAGCTTCTTCCGCAAAGTGAACATCCGGATCCTGCAGTGTGATGAGCAGGTCCTGAGCGATCAGAAGATCACCTCGCGGGAGGATCTCGAAGAATACATGAAGCATGTAAAGCTTGCCGGTGAAGGAGGGACGGATTTCCGCCCGGCCTTTTCGTATGTGGAGGAGCTGATCAGGCGCGGGCAGTTCCTCTCGCTGAGGGGGCTTCTGTATTTCACGGACGGAAAAGGGATCTATCCATCCAGGAAGCCGCCGTATGAGACCGCGTTTGTCTTCTGCGGGGAGGACTATGATGACAGCGCCGTCCCCGCGTGGGCGATCCGCCTGGTGCTGCCCGCATGGCAGACGGAGGAAGAGACTCGTCTGGAGGAGGAACAGTTTGTCTGGCCGGAAGATCAGAGGTAGAACAGAATGAATATCAAACGTGCGAAACAGGAAATCATCGACACCATCGGGGCCTATCTTGACAGAGATGAATTCGGGCAGTACCGGATTCCGGAGATCCGCCAGAGACCGGTGCTGCTCATGGGGCCTCCTGGGATCGGGAAGACGCAGATCATGGAGCAGATTGCCAGGGAGTGCGATGTTGCGCTTGTTGCCTACACCATCACGCACCATACCCGGCAGAGCGCGGTGGGGCTTCCGTTCATTTCCACGAAAGAGTATGACGGAAAAAAGGTGAGCGTCACTGAGTACACCATGAGTGAGATCATCGCGTCCGTCTATGACAGGATGGAGGAGTCCGGCAAGAGAGAGGGGATCCTGTTCATCGATGAGATCAACTGCGTCTCGGAAACGCTCGTTCCGACGATGCTTCAGTTTCTCCAGTGTAAGACCTTCGGGAACAGGAAGGTTCCGGAGGGCTGGGTGATTGTCGCCGCGGGCAATCCGCCCGAGTACAACCGCTCCGTCCGTGAGTTTGATGTCGTGACGCTCGACCGCGTGAAAATGATCGACGTGGAGCCTGATTTCGATGTCTGGAAGGAATACGCCTACC
This sequence comes from uncultured Eubacteriales bacterium, assembly GCA_900321365.1. The sequence continues at coordinate 2,478 of ONVT01000197.1, forward strand.
GGTCCGGCATCCATGCGGCGGTGATCGGATATATCGACGCACATCGAAATCATTTTTTCAAGTGTGAAACAACCATCGATGGAAAACGATTTGTCACGGCGCGCGGCTGGGAGGATCTGTCCGAGCTGATCTGGGCGTATGAGCGTCTGGGAAAGAGGATGGACGCGGAGGTGACGGGACAGTATCTGCAGCATCCCGTGATCGCCAGGGATTTTGCGAATTATCTGGAGCTTTATTACCGGTACCGGAAGGAGTACGGAGTCAGCCGCATCCTTGCGGGAGATATCCCGGAGGATATCCGCGGACGGATCCGGTACGCGCCGTTTGACGAGCGGCTGCAGATCATCTCCCTGCTGCACTCGTCCCTGGGCGGGAGCTTCCGGCAGGTACGGCAGACCGATCTGTGTGTATCCCACCTGTTTGATTTCCTGAAGCGCTTCCAGGCGGAGGAGAATCCGGACACGCAGGCGTTTGAAGCGCTTCTTGCCGTGGAGAAGGAGACTGTCCGGCGCAGGATCGAGGCCGGTCAGAATGAGAAGCAGATAAGGGAAGAATACCGTATGGTCCTTCTTGCCCTGGACGAGTGGCTGGTCGATCTGAAGAGCTTACCGGAAGATCCATGGGAGCAGGTGAAAGGCAGGTTCGGGGAGAGGCGACAGGTCCTTGAAGACCAGATCCGGGAGACAGGGCAGATGCTGGAGTGCGCATTTGACTTTATGGAACAGTGCTTCGGGGAGAGTCAGGAGATGGTTGTGTTCATCACCGAGCTTACGGTCAATCCCCATGCGATGTGGTTTCTCGGAGAATACGA